>JBAXYW010000170.1:0-8676 GCA_041670605.1 Lentisphaeria bacterium | reverse complement strand
TGGGGGGCTTATAGCCGGCTTCGACAACTCGGGCAGGAACTTTCACTGCCTGAGCCTGAAACAAGACATTTTCTTCTGCAGCAGCGCCTCAGCTGTGTTGGAATTTTCTGCGTTCTGCTCAGCCTGCTTGCTTGCTTGGCCTATAAACTGGGCTTCGGACACGCTTGAAAATGCCGTGGGACGTTGTGGAGATTAAAATTTCCCGGCCAAGTTCCGTAATCTCGATTCGCAAAGGAAGGTTACAGGGCGGTTCTAGACTTTCTTTGGGTTGCCAGCAGAGTGACGCGAACGATGGAGCGTCGGCAGCTCCTTCCTGTGGTTCGTTTTCGTCCCACAAACAGAGGTGAGCGAAGTGCAGTGCAGCAGACCCTGTGACCCCGGGGTACGCTTGCGATGTAAACTACTTACAGCAAATTTTCTACAAAAAACAGAAACTGGCAGATCGTAGTCCAGGGGAGTCGTTCCTATCCGGATGGTTCGTTCTGTTGGCGGCAATTTTGCCTTCTTGTGGCTGTTGTGTTTTGTTTTGTTTTGTTTTGTGTTGCATTGGACTGGAAAGGATATATATCATGTATGTAGGGCGTATTGTTGCAGTTGGGCGTACTGTCAATGGAGTGGGTGCGGCTCTGTATCGGGTTTCTTCGCGTTCGTTCCCAAATCGACAGGCTGTGTTGTTGGATCAGGCCATTGCCATTGTTCCAAAGCCAGGCTATGAAAACGATATCAAAAAAAATCCTTATATTGCTTATAACTGTTTGCGTTTTGCTGCCAATTACGCTATTGTCAGCAATGGTTCTCAGACTGACCCGGTAGCGGAAAAGATTTCGGCGGGGATGCCGCCTCGGGAAGCTCTGGCCTACGTGATGTTGTCGATGGATTATGAACATGACAGCCTCGATACCCCGCGAATTACTGGCGTGGTAACTCCGGATGGCAGTCAAGGTTGGCTGGCCATTGTGCGCAAGGATGCCTTGCTGGTGCGGCAATTCAGCATTCAGCCAGGACAGGCTTTCTACGTTTGCACTTACGAGCACAATGAACCCGGTGAGAAGCAGGTCGATACTTCTTTTAACGTCGAAAACGCCGACGCGGCCTGTGCATATATTCTGCAACAGGGAGTTTTTGCGGATTTTGAAAAGCCCGTTTCCGCTGCTTGTACGGTTGCGGATTCTGCCGGCAAATTTCAGTCTGCCATTTCCTGATTTGTCTTTCTGCGTGCTGTACTTTTACGAAACGTCTGAATTTATGAAACAAAACAAAAAAAGGAGCCATCATGGAAGTTAAAACGATCGCCCGCTTGGCTGATATCATGTCTCAACATGAATTGACGGAGTTGGAAGTTCATGAGGGGGAAGTTTTGATTCGCCTCAGCCGGGAGTCCGCTTCAGCCCGGAATTTGGTCGCTCCAGTCGTGCTGGAGCAGACATCCGAAGCCTCTTTCGCGAAAGAAGTGCCTGCTGCCAAAACCTTGATGATTACCGCCCCGATGCCAGGAACTTTTTATACGTCCGGCGCACCGGAATTGCCAGCTTTTGTCAAGGAAGGCGATCATGTCGGGATGGGGACGATTGTCTGTATTGTGGAAGCCATGAAAGTCATGAATGAAGTCAAATCCGAGATTGCCGGAATGGTCGGCAAAATCCTGGCAAAAAATGGTAGCCCGGTCGAGTTTGGGCAGCCCCTTTTTGAAATCAAAATTGATTAAACACGGCAATTGCGGAGAATCGAAGGGGCGTGAGGGAGACAGTGCCGGGAGCATTCATCAACAATGGCCAAGAATTAACGGACGAACGTGGAATCAACTTTACCTAAAATACTCATAGCAAACCGGGGGGAAATTGCCCTTCGGGTTGTGCGGGCTTGCCGGGAGCTTGGCTTGCCAAGTGTCGTGGTTTTTTCCGAAGCCGACCGCGAGACCTTAGCGGTGCGGCTAGCCGACGAAGCAGTCTGCATCGGACGCGGACCCGCAACCGAAAGTTATCTCAAAATTGAACGGATCATCGCAGCGGCCGAATTGACCCGAGCCAGCGCAATCCATCCCGGATATGGATTCCTTTCGGAAAATGCCCATTTTGCCGAAGTTTGTGCGGAATGCAATCTGATTTTTATCGGGCCATTGGCTCGCTCGATACGTACCTTGGGCAATAAATCCGCCGCCAGGACAGCCATGCTGGCAGCGGGGGTGTCCGTGATCCCCGGCAGTGATGGCGTGGTGCAAGATGCGCAGGATGCCTTGCGTTGGGCTGACAAGCTCGGTTATCCGGTTCTGTTGAAAGCTGTCAGTGGGGGCGGTGGCAAGGGAATGCGGATCGTGCACGAAGAAGCGGGAATGGTTTCCAGTTTCAATATGGCCAGTCAGGAGGCCGAGCGGGCTTTTTCAGACGGCCTGCTGTATCTGGAGAAATTTCAGATTAATCCCCGGCATGTTGAATTTCAGCTGATGGCGGATCGTCACGGCAATGTTGTGCATTTGGGCGATCGTGACTGCAGTATGCAACGCCATCACCAGAAACTGATCGAGGAAACCCCCTGTACTGCGTTGACTTCGGATTTGCGCCAGAAGATGGGGGAAACCGCCATCAACGCCGCCAGGGCCGTCGATTATGTCGGGGCGGGTACAGTGGAATTTCTGCTCAGCCCGGATGGCAATTATTATTTCATGGAAATGAATACGCGTTTGCAGGTGGAACATCCGGTGACCGAGATGGTTACCGGTGCGGATCTAGTGCGCGAACAGATTAGCATTGCCCTGGGTGACAAATTGAGCTGGCGGCAGAAGGATGTGCGTTTCCGGGGACACGCCATAGAAGTGCGCATAAACGCCGAGGATCCACGGCGGAATTTTGCGCCTTGTCCGGGCAAAATCAGTGCGTATTTGCCTCCTGGCGGTCCTGGCGTGCGGGTGGATTCGCATTTGTTCAGCGGTTACACAGTCCCCCCCTATTATGACAGTATGCTTGGGAAAATCATTGTTCATGGTAGCAATCGGGAACAAGCCCTTGCTCGTAGCAAGAATGCTTTGCGTGAACTGGTGATCGAAGGAGTTCAGACGAGCCGTGATTTTGCCTTGAAGTTGCTTTCCCTGCCGCAGTTTGTTAGTGGGGAGTATCATTCTGGAACCGTTGAAGAACAGATGACGAACGTGCTGGCGGAGCTTTGATGCGTTTTGATTTTACGGGAAATTTTGCTGTTTTTCGGGAATTGCGTGACTTTGCTGTTTGACAATATTGATTCAACGATTAGTGTAACATGGGGTTTAATTGGAATCAGAAGTGGCGACGGCTAGTCTGGTATGAGTCTGCTGAACAGTCAAAAACTGATTTCGTGATCGTGTCAAGGGAAATGGAACAATGAAAAAGCAAACAGAGCAAAGGAGTGATGATATGACTGCAGAAAATCCGGAAAAAAATGGAATGGGTGCTGGTGATGCTGCTCTGACGACGGATGTCACTATTATCAGTGATGGGGATGCCGGCAGCGTGTCGATTTCCAAAAGCGTAATTGCGATGATTGTTCGCAAGTATACGCTGGAGGTAGAGGGTGTTTCCCGCTTTGCGCCACAACGTATTGTAGAGGGCTTGGCCGACATGCTGAGCAAACGCAACTATGAGCGCAGCATTCAGATTGAGTTTATTGACAAAGAAGTCATCATCAGCTTGACGATCATTGCGAATTTTGGCTATCCTCTTTTGGAGGTAGTGCAGAAGATACAGTCGAGCATCAAGGAGAAAGTCGAAGAGGTTGTTGAAATCAAAGTCCACAAAGTCAATGTATTTGTCAAAGATCTGGAAGAATTTGAGGAACCTCAAAGCCCAGAAGAAGATGCATCTGCCGAAGCCTGATAAGGGAGAAAATTCACCATGTTAGTGGAAAAAGTGCGTGATTTATGCAGCAGTAACTTCGCCTATTTTAGGGAGCCGGTTTTTCAAGCTGGTTTCATCATAGGCGTCGTTCTTGTTCTTCTTGTGGTTTTATTGTTTTGGCTGGTTTTATCCAAACGATCCCACTGTGAAGCGATCAGCGTAGCAGAGGATGGCGGGCTTTTTGTGCTTTCGACTGCCGCTTTGAAGACCTTTCTGAAACGTATTGTGCTTGAGTTTTCCAAAGCGGAGATGAAGGAAGTCCGCATTCTCAAGAAGCGGGGTGGAATCATGCTGACTCTGTTGCTGCAGGTTTATCCGGATACGGATGTGATCACGCTACGCTCCCGGTTGCGGGAACGTATTCTTTCTGATGCGGCGAAGAAGTTAGGTGTTGCGGATCAGATTCAGAGCATTGACATCAAAATCAGCAAGATGCGTGATGATGGTGCGACACCGGTAGTTCCCATTGAAGAACGGGAAGAGCCCAAAGGTGGTGCTGAAGTCAAGAAAGAAAGCCTATCTGAGGGGCTTCTGCCCCCCCTTCAGTAAGGGCTTGAGACTGAAAACAGATTGGCCGGTTGCTTGGGATTTTCCAAGCAGCCGGCCAATCTTATTTTGCAGTCCTTGATCCTAAGAATCAGTATTGAACCGTAATCGTCTTTTTCTGATCGATGGAATCCTGTTCTGCCATGACCATGCGAAAGGAGTCGGTAATTTCGTCCAGGGTCTGATATTTATCCGGTTTGATGCCGTTTTTGACGCATTGTACGAAGTAGGCCAGTTCCTGATGCCAGCCGGTGGGTAAGGCGGCATCGGCTACCTGCGGGGCTTCCACGGTGCCGTTTTCCCAGTGGATTTTATAGCCATTATTATCGAGTTGGAGGGTTGCCTTTTCGCAGATAATCAGGAAACTCATTTCGAAGGGGACGGTTTTGGCTCCTCCCCATCCGCCTTCTGCGCAAATGAGGATATTGTCGCCGTAATCATAATTAGCCACCACATGGTCAATGCTGGCGTCACTGCGCAGCGCTTTGCCGCCAAACGCAGTGACGGCTTTTGGACGCCCAAAGAAATAGCGGATGGCATCGGCATCATGCATATGCATGTCCAGCAAAGCTCCCCCGCAAATATCAAATTTGCAGAACCAGTTATTCCAAGCCCCGCCCCCATCTGCGGTTGGCGAGATCCGCCGGAAGGTAGCGCACTTCAATTTGCCGAATTTGCCGGCTTTGAACTGCTCCCGGGCATGCCGGTATTCCGGCCAGGCTCGGATGCAAAGTCCGATATTGAAGAAGCGGTCACTTTTTTTCACTGCCGCGATAATTTCCTCCATTTGCTGCAGATTGCGGCAGAGTGGCTTTTCAGAGAAGACATGTCGTTTGGCTGCCAGAGCTCCCAGGATCATGTCTTTATGCCATGGGGTGGGGATGCAGATGTCGACCATGTCGAGATCCATAGTGCGGATCATTTCTAATCCGTCGGCGAAGGTTTGAATATTGCTGAAATCCAGTGGAATCGAGTTGTCTGCGTTGCCGATATTTCCCCAGACCGTGCTGATATTTCCTTTGCGGCGCTCCGGATCAATATCAGCGACTGCGACAACTTGCGCATCCGGTAAATCTTGGTAGATTCGGAAATGAGTCGTCCCCATGAAACCTAAACCGATGAGACCAATTCTGACTTTATCTGACATGATTTTTCCTTTTTTTTGACTTGAAAACAAGCTTCTCAGATAATAATTTACCCTCTTCCCAAGGGATAGCAAACGCCATGCCGGCATTTCTCTCCCTCATCATCGGAAAATCTGTAGACTGGTTACATGGACGAACACGGGCGAACACGAACCCAATGCGTTGCATGAGTGTCAATGATACCTCAAATTGGCGCCAAATTTGTCATCCAGGGAGTACCATGAAGCAACGCCCCATAATTGTGTGTCTTAATCAGGATTTCATGGAGATCAATCCGTTTCTTCTTTTTCTTGGAAGATGGAGCCAGAGATTGTCAAAAATGGCGTCGATTTCGATTATCATCCACTGCGAGTCGAGTAAGCGCTCCTGCGGGCGAAGCCCGCAAACGGCCCGGAGGGCCGCACATTAATAACCTCGGGTGAGGAGCACGAAGTGCGACGCAACCCGGGGTGGGGCTATTCACCAAAATCAGCGCCCGGAGCGACTCGTCCTCCTATCGTGTTTGCGAATAGTACTCGACGGGCTATATTTTTCGATGGAGGTAGCGATTATGAAACGGCTTTTCAATCATCGGCAACAAGCGGACTTGCCAAGGCGCAGTATTCTTGAATCCACATTGGCCGGGAGTTGGTATCCTGCCAGTGCAGAGGAATTACGAGGAGTCATCCGGGAAAAACTTGACGAAATACCGGCATCGGAGAAGCCGGGCACGTGCAGGAACATCCTGATTCTCCCCCATGCCGGTTATGCCTATTCTCTTTCGACCGCCGTTTATGGAGTACGGGAGCTCTTGGGACAGGTTTTTAAAAGGGTGCTATTGTTGGCTCCCAGTCATCGTGCCTGGCTGCCGAATCAACTCGCTGCACCGGAAGCCGAAGCTGTGGCAACCCCATTGGGCGAAATTCCTCTGGATGTGGCAGGCATCCGGGAAATTGCCCGCCATTTTTCCGTGCTTCTTTCCGACTCGATTCATCAGCAGGAGCATGCCGCTCAGATTCAATATCCTCTGTTGCAGTATGCCTTATCTGACTTTCGCCTGATTCCTCTGATTGTCGGCAGCCTGGATGCCGCAGCCATGGAACGGGCAACGGCGGCGATTGCGCCGCTGTGGGATGCGGAAACCCTGCTACTGATCAGCTCGGATTTTACCCATTATGGCAAAGACTTTCAGTATACCCCTTTTTCAGAACAGGCTGAACAGGAAGTCCGCAAGCTGGATCTGGCGGCTTTCGAGTGGATTCACAAACAAGATCGTAGGGGTTTTCTGGATTATCTGGAACGCACCGGGGCAACCATTTGTGGCCAATATCCGCTGGCTTTGATGCTTGCCATGCTGGATCAACCCGCCGGATTGACTCTGCTGCATTATTCCAACAGCCTGGCGGACAGCAGAAAGGCGGATAACTTTGTTTGCTATCTGGCCGCGTCTGGTCACTGCACAAGAGCAGCCGAAAAACAGGATTCCGTACTGTTGAACAGAGAAGATCGTCTACAGCTTCTCTTGTTTGCCCGCAGTGCCATCGGATATGTTTTTAAGCACAGGAAAGCCTGTCCGGACGATTATTTTGCTGCTGAGAGCAGTGAAAATATCCGGCAGGAACTGGCTTGTTTTGTGACCTTGACAAAACGTTCCACTGGAAACCTGCGCGGATGCATCGGGGAAATCACTGCTTTTCGTCCTCTGTATCAGGCCGTCACTGCCAGAGCAGTCGATGCGGCTTTCCGGGATCGTCGTTTCCCTCAGTTGACCGAAGCGGAGTTCCAAGACCTCGAGATTGAAATTTCGGTGCTGACACCAGCTAGGGAAGTTTCCTCGTATCAGGAGATTATGATTGGAAAGCATGGCATGACTCTGTCGTTGCAGGGATGCTTTGCCGTTTTTCTACCGCAAGTAGCTCCGGAACAGGGGTGGGATCTGGAAACGACTCTGACCGAATTATCCGGCAAGGCGGGATTGCCCGGCAATGCATGGCAAAATCCGAAAACCAAGTTTACGGTGTTTGAAGCGATTGTCTTCAGCGAAGATTCCCAAGCCTGATTCTGGTGAATCCGCGCTTCTGAGCGAGGTCACGGATATGATATAAAGTTTTTGCCGGAGTTGGTGGAGCTGAGAAGCCGCCGGCTGGAAAATAAGCGGAGAAATGCACGGGGGTGTCGTAGCCCAATTCCTTTCCGATCCAATCCAGCAAAGCCAGGATATCGGCATCCTCGTCATTGCAACCTGGGATGACCAAATTGGTCACTTCCAGGTGGCTGTGGCTGACAAAACGCAAATGCTTGCAGCTTTCCAGAACTTCCGCCAGGGAAGCCCCACAGAAATTTTTATAGAAGCGGTCTGAAAAGCCCTTGATGTCGATGTTTGCGGCATCGATCCATTGATAGAGTTCTTGTCGCGGTTCAGGGTTGATCCAACCATTGCTAACCAAGACGGTGCCCAGGCTTGCGGCTTTGGCGGCTTTGGCGATGTCGACGGCATATTCGAGAAAAATGGTCGGCTCATTATAGGTGAACGCTACGCTTTCACAGTTCTGCTGCAGGGCGAGTTCAATAATCTTTTCCGGTTCCATAAAGGGGTATTCCCTGCTGCGGTCTGAGCCGGATCGGGACAAGGAGTCATTCTGGCAGAAACGGCAGCTGAGATTACAGCCATAAGTGCCGATCGAGAAGGTTTTGCTGCCGCTTTTCCAGAAGGCCAGCGGTTTTTTTTCAATCGGATCGACTTGAATTGCAGCGGGATACCCATAGACCAGGCTGTAAAGCTGCCCATCCCGATTCATGCGTACTTGGCATATCCCGGTTTTCCCGGGCTGAATCAGGCAGTTATGCGGACATAACGTGCAACGAATCAGATTCTCAGGTAGGGTCTGAAAATATCGGGCTGTATCTTTTTTTCCCATAGGACGATTTCTTTCATGTCGGAACGCCGCCTCCCGATGGAATTTCTCTGGGAGGAGTACGATCTGATGACGTTTTTACTGGTTCATTAAAGGAGCGGTTTCAGAATTTCAGGCTGGGCAACGTTTTTGTCGGGTATTTTAGGGAAAATATATTGTTTTCAAGGATTTTCCTTTCAGAAAAGAATTACCATTCCTCTTTTTCTCCGGATCAGACGAGCAAATGAC
>JBAXYW010000169.1:0-8689 GCA_041670605.1 Lentisphaeria bacterium | reverse complement strand
TATTACGCCAGAGAGGCTATCGGTCGATAGAAACCCGGAGCCGCTGAAGACCGTTGTATACCTCTTGCCTGAGCCGTCCGGAAACTTTTCTGCAGAAAAACAATTTCCTGCAATCATTCCGGCGGTGTACCAGCACAAGCATAATGCATGTATTCATAGGAGAACCTTCATGCATTTCGGCAATAATCGAAAGCAATTCTCTTTTTCGAAAAACAACTCTTTAACCGATAAAGCATGCAATCAATTTTTATATAAACTCGATAAGTCATTGTAAGTCATTGTAAATCATCATAATTCAATTAAAGTCATGGAATTATTATGATTTTTTATGATTCTTAATTTTTCGATTGGAAAAGATAATATCGGGGATTAGATTTGAGGAAAATGCCGAAGTGTACTGTGTTTGTCTCCAGATCAAGCCCAAACGTTTTTTCTTCGTAATAAAATTTTATTTTCCTCCTTTTTTTAATGTTTGTCAAACCGGAAAGGAATTTTAAAATGAGTTATCAGAGGAATTTGAAAAACATCAATTTTGATGGGACATTCAATGAAGAGGTTCGGCAAAGAATTCAAATTAAGCGTTTACAGCTGGGTTTGGCGTATCAACGTGTGGCCGGCCTGTTCAATGCCAATTGGTCAACAATTCGTAAATGGGAAGTAGGCCCTACGACGACCTGCAGTGTCGCTTTGCGTCCCAAAGTGGAAGCCTTTCTGAATGGCAAGTTTGACAAGGAACTGACCAATCAGCAAAAAGACCCGTTGACCGGGAGCTATCCACCCAGTCTGCCGGAACGTGTTCATCAATGTATGGAAAAATTTGGCAATGCCTATCAAATTTTGCGTTTTCGTCCGGATTTACGGGAAGCACTGCTCAATAATGTTGATAAAATCACCCGGGAAATCTTACATACCCTAGTTGATTCTGAAAACCAGGAATAACCTTCCGGCGCATACCAGGTACCGATTATGCGCCCAGAGCCTTTTGTTCTCTGTTTTTTTGCTTTGGACTTAAAACGGGGTGCCGAAATGCTTGTATATTTGGGGGTTTATGACCGCCCCCCTTTACTATTTCAACCAGTTTCTTGTTTTTTTTTACAGAAGAAATTTTCAAACAACTTTCGTAGTTCAGGTTGCGTCGCCCCAGCGGGCTTATAGCTCGCATCCCCGTTCCCATATCCTCTCTGGAATGTGGCCGAAGCTTTTAGCTCCATATCCTCCCCCTTTTAGCTTAAGTTCGCGCCAATAGGCGAGTACGCCGGCGCTCCATAACACAAGCTTGTACAACAGTACAAGAGGGAAGAAATCTTCCTTCGTCACTTTCATACAATCGATCCGGGGCAGTGTCTGCCCGGCAAAATTGCTTTCAAGAATTACATTAAAGTTTTTCCTTATAATCAAACCTCAAAGGTCTAGAAACTCATATGGACAACATTCCACAAACCCCGGCCTGGCAGAAGCTTGCAGCGCATTATAACAGCCTTCGTGAATGTACTCTGAGCAACTTGTTTGCGGAAGATTCCAGACGAGCGGAGAAATTCAGCCTGGAATTTTCAGATCTTCTGCTGGATTATTCAAAGAATATCATCACGGACGAAACGATCAAGCTGCTGGTGAAATTAGCTCAGGAAGCCGGCTTGCCGCAGGCCATTGACGACATGTTCAGCGGAAAGGCGATCAATGAAAGCGAAAATCGTGCCGTCTTGCATACAGCCTTGCGCAACCGCTCCGATCAGTCGGTTTATGTCAATGGCAAGGATGTCATGCCGGAGATTGACTTGGTTTTGGAACACATGGCTGCGTTTTCCGAAACGGTACGTGCCGGAAAATGGCTTGGCTACAGCGGCAAAGTCATCAGGAACATCGTTAATATCGGCATTGGTGGATCGGATTTGGGGCCAAAGATGGCCTGTGAGGCATTAAAAGCTTTTTCTTGCCGGAATCTGCGCATTGATTTTGTCTCCAATGTCGATGCTTTCCATCTGGCGGAGACGCTGAGCCATCTTAATGCCGAAGAAACCCTGTTTATCGTTGCTTCCAAGACCTTCACCACGCAGGAAACAATGACCAATGCCCAGACTGCCAGGGAATGGCTGCTGAATACCTTTGCCAGCAAGGCAGCAGTCGCCCGTCATTTTGTAGCGGTATCGACGAATGCGGAAGCGGTTTCGGCCTTTGGGATTGACCCTGCCAACATGTTTGAGTTCTGGGATTGGGTCGGTGGCCGGTATTCGATGTGTTCCGCAATCGGGCTACCAATCATGCTGCAAATCGGGGCAGAACATTTTTTCAACATGCTGGAAGGGTTTCATGAAATGGACGAGCATTTCCGTACAGCGCCATTAAACCGGAACATGCCGGTGCTGCTGGGCTTGCTCGGAATCTGGTACAATAATTTCTTTGGCGCTCAAAGCCAGGCAATCCTGCCCTACAATCAGGCTTTACACCGCTTCGCAGCCCATCTGCAGCAAGTCGACATGGAAAGTAATGGCAAATCCGTCGCTCGCAATGGACAACGCGTCACCTGGCAAACCGGCCCGGTGATCTGGGGCGAACCCGGCACCAACAGCCAGCATAGCTTTTTCCAGTTACTGCATCAGGGCACAAAACTGATCCCCGCAGATTTCATCGCTTTCTGCCGTTCACAAACTCCGATCGGGGATCATCAGCAAAAATTGCTGGCGAATTTTGTTGCTCAGACGGAGGCACTGGCCTTTGGCAAAAGTACGGCGGAGGTACTGGAAGAAAATCCCGGCATCAGTCCAGCATTGGCGGCACAGAAGACCTTTCTCGGCAACCGCCCCAGCAACAGCATTATTGCCGACGAGCTCAATCCCCGAACGTTGGGACGATTGATGGCCTTGTATGAGCATAAAATTTTCACACAGGGCATTCTCTGGAATATATATTCCTTTGATCAATGGGGTGTGCAGCTTGGCAAAATTCTGGCCGCCAAAGTCCTCCAAGATCTCAGTGGCAGCACACTGGTCAGCGGTCATGACAGCTCCACCAATGCGATCATTCAACGTCTGAAAGAGCGCGCCTGATTTCCATTTACCCCATCGATCTTCTTATATGTTCCAGACTCCGCTGACCAATCAACTGTACCGCATCCGGAAAAGGCTACTCTTTCGGATGCATTGCAGGAATTCCGCCTGTGCCCTGTTCGGGTTAGGGCTTGGCTTATGCCTGCTGGGGCTCTGGGAAAACGCTTTCCCTCTCAGCGAGGACACTGCGGCATTTTGCGTCTTCGGTATTTTTCTGTTATCGACCCTTCTGCTGACTCTTCTAGGCTGTCGCAGCCGGCGCAAGATCGGCTCTGTAAATCAGCTGGCGCTGGCGATTGAGGATGCACATCCCGAACTGCTGGATCGCTTCATTTGCGCCGTAGAATTAGAAAACCGTTCCACGCCCTTGACTGGCCTTGAACAAGGCTTGCTGCAGGAAATGCAGCAAAAACATGCCGTTGAAAAAGATTTTCATACAAAGCTCTTCCGACAATATTTTCCCTGGCGCAGTATTTTATTTTTATCGATTGGCGCTTTCATTTTGCTCTTGCCGGCATCACGTTTTGCGGTTTTGCGCAAAGCGCAGTACGCTTTGTCTGATCTACGGACAGGCCAGCCATCCGGCTTACAGATCTTCATCCCCAGTACAGAATTTGCCGTCCACAGTGATGTCCGCATCGCCGCCGTGATCACGCGATGGGAAAATCAGGCCGAAATTGAAATCCAGGAAATCGCACTTTCGGGGAAACCCCGTTATCGTCAAAACATGTACCTGCAGGATTCCGGACGGCATACTTTTACGCTTTATGACTTGACGGAAAAGCTGCGTTTTCGAGTGATCACGCCTTCCCTGAAGAGTTCCTGGCAAGAGTTGTCCGTATTCACGCCCCCGGAGCTTGATTCGCTTCAGATCAAGACGATCCCCCTGCCCTACACTCGACATGAAGTGCAGATTTTTACTTCATTTCAGGATTTTACATTGACAAAGGGGGAATCCTTTTTGCTGAAACTGGAAGCAGCTCCCGACACGAATGCCCAGCTGCTGGCCGAGCCACCGCCATCGCGTCTTTCAGCGATGACGGGTACTCCGTTCTGTTTGCAAGCAGAATCTACAACCCGCTTCCAGGTTGTACTGGAGGATTCCGCAGGTCACCAAACGCTCTGTCCGCCTTTCACAGTGACTGTGGAAGCAGATTTGCCCCCGGTATTGGAAGTCCAGCAACCCACTGAGGACAGCACGATCAAGCCCGGTGATTCAGTACTGTTACAGATTCTGGCTAGAGATGATTTCGGACTGGCTGATCTTTTCCTGCAATTCAGCGTCTCCGGCGGAGAACGCCAGAAACTGCCGCTTTATCGCGCAACGAATGCATTGAAAGCTGAAAAAGAAGTTCAGTATCGGGATTTATGGGCGCTGGAATCGCTTTCTCTGAAAGACGGAGATATGCTCAGTTGTATGGTCATCGCCACGGATAACCGGGATCCAAAGCCTCAGATGGCTCGCAGCGATCTTTTCTTTATCACCGTCCGTCCGGACGCCAATGAAATGGAGAGCGATGGAGAGTCCTCCGGACAAGAGAAAAAAGCCGATATTTCCGATCTGCTGGCCGAATCGAAGCGCTTGTTGCGCCTGACTTGGGATACGCTTTCTGAACAACAGATGGCGAAGACGAAAGAGCTTGAACGTCGGCATTTTGAATTGCTGCGTGATCTCAAGGAGCTCGAAGTGGAGGTGCGGCGACGCTTCAATAAGCTGCAAGAGGAAAGTCAAGGCATGATCGCAGAACCCCTCCCATCCCTTTTCCAGCAATGCAGCCAATTTCTCAATTCAGCAGCCGCATTACTGGAGCGTCAACTGCTGGAAGAAAGCCTGCAGCCTCAGGAATTGGCGCTTTCGGCATTGGTGAGAATTGAGAATGAGCTTTTGAAAAATGCGATCAAAAGCAAAAAACAGGGTGGGGAAGGCGAAAGCCAGGAAAGCCAGGAAGAATCCGAGCCGCAGAATCAAACCGAACAAAAACAGCAGGATCAGGCCAAGCAGGATCTTTCCGCCATGAAAGAAAGTCTGGCGGACTTGGAAAACCTGCTGAAACGCCAACAACAGCTGAACCGGGAATCCGAAAGCGCCGCGACCCTGCCAGATGAATTGACGGAACGCCAGGAAAAGCTGCGTTCTGATACGCAAAAAAATGCCGAAAAGCTGCGGAAGTTGCCCGACACCGGCCAGGCGAGTTCGTCTCTGAACGCCGCTGCTGACGAGATGTCAGGAGGACGGGATGCCTTTGCCGATTCCGATCTGCGAAGGGGGCATCTGCATGGGCAGCGTGCTCACAAACAGCTTTTGCAGGCTCGCAGAGAATTGGCGGGAGCGATTCGGAAGGCCGGCGCCAATCAGATTGCCCGCTTGGCGGATCAAGCCGCCCAATTATCAACAGCTCAAGCTGCTACAGCGGAACAATCCGTGCTAGCGGACACCTCCGACCAAGCTCAAAATCGAGAGTTGCGGCAGCAGCAGGAGCAGTTGAAAGCCGGAACGGAAAAACTGGAACAGGAAATTGCCTCCGTCAGCTCATTACTGGAAGAAGACTATCCCGAGGCCAGCCAAGCTCTGCGAAACGCTAACCAACAGGCCAAACAACGCGGGCTGAGTAAAAAGCAGAGCCGAGCACAAAACGCACTGCTTTATCGCCAGTATGAAGCAGCTGCCAAGGAACAGCGTGATGCCGCCAACCTGCTGCAGGCTCTGGCTCAGGAACTTCATGCCAGTGCCGAAAAACTTCCCCCGATGAGCAGCGAGGAATTACGGGAAATGCTGCAGCAACTACAGCAGTATTCCGAGCAGGTCGAAGCCGCCGGGCGCCAGAGTTCGGAAAGCCGGCGCCAGCAGCAATTACAACAGGCACGGGAAAATGCAGCGCAGATGCTGCAAAATGCGGCGGATCCTTTGCAAGATTCCCGTTTGCAACAGCTTGTAGATGATTTACGTTTGCCGGATGGGGAGAGTTCTTCTGGAGAAGTCGGGAAACGAATCCAAGCGATGTTCAAGGCAGCCGGCACCGTATTGCAGGAACATCTGGCTCGCTTTTTGCTGCAGAACAAGCTGAATTTTACCCGGGAAAGCGTCTCCCCGCCAAAAAAATACAAACGCCAGGTGGAGGAATATTTCAAAGACCTGGGCAGCGAATAAGTGTTTTCCGGAATCTTTCCTGTACTCCTGCCGCTGTTTTTTACTATTTTACATGAATATTTTTCAACATACAATTTTGCACTGGGAACCGGTTTGTCCCTGGTATTTGATTCTGCTATGGTTTCTGCTTTGCCTGAGCCTGGCCATTTTATCCTGGCGACGTTTTCGGCAATTGCTGGGGAAATCCTCACAACTGTTGCTGTTGAGTTTACGCTCTCTGGCCTTGCTTTTCTCGTTGCTACTGTTATTGCAGCCAATGCATAAAACCAGTGAACCCGAAGCGGGTTCCTTTCGCATTGCAATTCTGGCAGACCAAAGCCGAAGCACAGAAACACGAGATGTCGCCGGGCAGCCATCCCGTCGTGAAATACTCCATGAGCTACTCAACAGTTCCGCCTTGCAACAGATTGCCGCACAGGGTGAATTGGAAGCTTGGGGATTTAGTGAACAAATTCATCCCCTGGTATTATCAACAACGACAACCTTGCCAATTTTACCAGGCCTCACTGATCTTGGCACTGCTTTACAGCAAGTCGCCGAAGGCACACCGGGCGCAGCCCCCCTGGGCGCTGTCGTTTTATTCAGTGATGGAAACGATTCGAGCCTTAAAACCGGTCCGCAAATTGCTAAACTCTTCCGGCAAAACCAGATTCCCATCTCCTGTGTGGGGATTGGAATGCGCAGTCCAGCCAGCGATGTCAAAATCCATTTTCAACAAAATTTTCTGCAGGTTGAGCGGGATACTCCTTTTGCACTCGAAGCGCTTATTGAGAGCAGTTTTCCGGCGCCGCTGCAATTGACCGCCGAGCTGCTTGAAAATGGTTTGGCCACCCAGCAGAAAGTTTTTGAAATCCTGCCGCAGCAAAGCATCAAGCTAGGCTTCTCCTGCAGTTCACCCATCTCGGGCTTCCGCACCTATGGCATCCGCATTCATACGCCGGAAAACGACAAACGCCCGGACAACGACCTCGATTTTACCAGCGTCAAAATCCAGGAACCAGACCACTTTTCTTTGTTGTATCTTGGCGGCGCTCTGAACTGGGAATGGCGTTTTCTGCGTATTCATGCCGAACACAATGAGCAAATCCAGTTGTCCGCCATCATTCAAAGCGGACCGAAAAACTTCTTTCGGACGGGACTGACAAACGCACAGCTCAAGGATTTGGAGGCTTTTCCCGAAAAAACGATTTTCTATGCGGATTATGACGGGGTAATTCTTGACAGCCGTGCGGCGGCGCAATTATCCGCCGCTGGCTGTGAAGCCTTACTGGCCTTTGTTGAACGCAAAGGGGGCGGTTTGCTGTTCATCGGGGATCCTGGCCTGCTGCCGGAAGCATTTCGTCCGGTGCTGCCGATTTTGGAAGCCGAACTGCTTCAGGCCGTGGCTGAGACCCGCCTGCTGCCGGATCCGGAAATCGTCTTTGACCGGGATCAAAATCTGCTTTTCAAAACCAACCGCGGCATTCCTCTGCGGGGGGGCACCCGGCTCTGGGTCACAGGTAAAAATAAAATCGCTGCGCGTTCCGCGCTCCGTCTTTCCAATCGTCCCGAGTCCCTGCTGACGGTACAGAGCTATGGTGCCGGGCGCAGCGCTTTCCTAGGTCTGGAAGAAACTTGGCCATGGCGTTTTGCCACCCAAGATGGTGAAAGTCTGCACAGTACCTTTTGGAATTGCCTGTTAATCTGGCTGGCAGAACGCCAGCAGCCCCAGCTGCAACCCGGCTCCGAGGACATGAAAATCGCTGTCGATGAAGAAACCCCACTGCAAATTCAGGTTCTGGGCACGGACTTCCGCCCGGCCGCCGAGGCCGCTGTTCATGCGCTCATCACCAGACCTGATGCTGAAATCCTGGAATTGCGGCTCGATCCCTCGTCGGATGAACCCGGCCTTTTTTCTGCTCCTTTCACCCCGGAACTCCCCGGCGAATACCGAATTCACTGGCAAGTCGAGCTACCGGAACAAAATCTGACCTGCAAAACGATGCTGCTGGCCAGGCAAACCGGAGCGGAAATGGAAAATACAGATTATTCCGAAGAGCCCCTGCGCGACATTGCCAGAATCAGCCAGGGAAAATTCTATCGCGCAGAGGAATTCCTATCCGGCAAACCGGAAATTCCGCTATCGCCTCTGCTTCCGCAACGCGAAAGCACACGCCCCCTAGCCTCCTCCTGGCTACTGTTTCTCGCCATCGCCCTGGCCTTCAGCGCGGAATGGGCCATCCGACGCCACCTCGGCCTGAAATAAAAATATACTCTCGGCAGTGCCGCAATGGCATTTCATAACACATTTCACTTGACAAAAACATACGATCTTGAACCCACTTTCCCGTCCCCGGATTCTCCCCGGAATGTAGCCGGAGCTTCCAGCTCCGGATCCGTTCCCGTTCCCCGGATTCTCCCCGGAATGTAGCCGGAGCTTCCAGCTCCGGATCCTCCCCGTCCCCCGGATTCTCCCCGGAATGTAGCCGGAGCTTCCAGCTCCGGATCCTCCCCGTTC
>JBAXYW010000168.1:0-8690 GCA_041670605.1 Lentisphaeria bacterium | reverse complement strand
CAATTTGTTTTCGCCTGAATACCAGCGTTCGCATCTGATTGTCTGTGGCTGGGAAACGGCTGCATTCATTACCAAAACCCACAAAACGGTACTGCCTTTGGGAACCAAGGGGGGCTTCTTCAAAAAGAAAATCACCACCATTGATGACCAACTGTGCGGTGACCAGAATGACTTCTACCGTGTCAACGCCAAAGAATTACAACAGGCTCAACACGATATGTTCAGATTTCTGGGAAACTGACAAACGCGAAAGCCAAATCACCATCAACCATTAAGGAAGAATAGCTTATGACCTGCTCAAAAATGGTTAAAATTTTAGTCGTCAGTTGGCTGTGCGCCGAAAATAACTCTGACTATGAACCCGCTACAAAGAACTCAGTAAAGAATCTACAGGTTTTTTTTCCCCGTCACGGAAAGGGAGCTGGCCGGCGGCTTTGGGACGTCCTCACCGGCCATCGCTTTGGAGGAAGCGTCATTCTGGCCATTTTGGGTCTGCTATGCTTTTCCTTGACTCGTTTCATTCTGCTCATTCTGAGCAGAGCCGATGCCGAGCTGTCCGGATTTGGCTTGGCTGGAATTTTGTTTTATGGTCTGATCAACGATCTGGTGGTATCCGCCTACGCGACCTTGCCACTAACCCTCTGGCTGGCTCTGATTCCACAGAGATTCTTTGAGCGCAGAGGGCAGCGCCGAACGATGATGGCACTGATCTTCCTTGTCCTTTCCGGCATGCTCTTCCTGATGCTTGCTGAATGTGTGTTCTGGGGTGAATTCGCCAGCCGCTTCAACTTCATTGCCATCGATTATCTGATTTATACCACCGAAGTTCTGACCAATATCTGGGAGTCGTATCCGATCTTCTGGCTGCTGGCTGCCATTTTTGCCACAGCTGCAATTCTGGCTTGGGGAATGCAACGTAGCGGGATTCTGAAACTCTGGCTGGCCTCTTCAACCGGGTGTACAACACGCTGGTCGGTTGCCGTTATCCATGTCGTCGCCGTTGTATTTCTTGCATTTGCTTTCAACAACCAGACCGCCATCCCACAAAGCAACCCCTGCAACGTTGAACTGGCCAGGAACGGTATTCATTCACTGTTCGCCGCTTACAGTCAAAATGAATTAGACTATAGCCGCTTCTATCTCAAGATACCACTGCAGGAAATCGGTTTACGCCTGCGCCGCAATCTGTCCGAGCCGAATACCACATTCGTAAATGACGAAGCGCTGGACATCCGGCGAAATATCGTCGCTATCGGACCGGAACAAAAGCGAAATGTGGTGATTATTGTCGAGGAAAGTCTCAGCGCCAGCTTTACCGGCTGCTTAGGCGGCAAAGAACTTACCCCCAATCTGGATCGCCTCGCCAGGGAAGGATTGCTGTTCAGCAGATGCTTCGCCACCGGCACTCGAACGGTTCGTGGCCTTGAGGCCGTCACCCTGTCCATGCCCCCCACGCCTGGCCAGTCCATCGTCCGACGACCAGACAACGGAGACTTGTTTTCGCTTGGTAAATTGTTTCGCAGCCGGGGTTACGTCAACACTTTTGTCTATGGTGGCTATGGACGCTTCGACAATATGAACAGCTTCTTCTCTTCCAACGGCTACAGCATCCTCGACCGTTCCAGTCCGCAAGCCGAACCGCAGAGTTTCGCCACCGCCTGGGGCGTTTGTGACGGCGACATGTTCCAATGGGCACTCCGGGCTGCCGACCTGGATCACGCCAATGGCCAGCCTTTCCATCAACTGATTATGACCACCTCGAACCATCGTCCTTATACTTTTCCGGAGGACGATATCGATGCTCCGCAAAAACGACGCTTTTCCGCGGTTCTGTACAGCGATCAGGCCCTGGGAGCTTACCTTGCGGCAGCATCCAGCAAGGACTGGTTTGCCAATACCTTGTTTATAGTCGTAGCAGACCATTGCCACAGTACCTCAGGACGCCAGAAGCTGCCGATTGGAAAATACCACATCCCATTGGTCTTTTACGCACCCAAATGGCTTCCTCCCCGTACTATGGACACGATTTGTAGTCAGATCGATGTGGCTCCTACTCTCTGCGGGCTGTTGGGATGGTCCTACCAAAGCCAGTTCTACGGACATAACGTGCTCAATCTGCCCGAAAACCGCGGGCAAGCTCCTCTGGGCACATTCCAGACTCTCGGTCTACTTGCAGCAACAGGAACCCTGACTTTGCTTGATCCGATGAGAAAGCTATCAGGCGAAACATGGTCTTTGACTTTGCCGTTTTCTTTACTTGATGCCAAAGCGAATACGGATCCTGCGGATTGCATTGCTCTCTACCAAAGCGCCACTCGGCGTCATCAGTTGGGTCTTGACCGAAATGATGTCAGCACAAGTCCGCTCAGTTTGAAGAAACTATCGGCAGTCTACCCGAAGCAAAAGGAGAAGTTATGAAAGATGCAGAAGCCAAGCTAGGAAGCCGTACACGGCGATTCTGGTTGCTGCGCTACAGTGGGACATTCCTGTTGTTGACAGGAATTCTTATCTGCCTGGCCTGCTACGCCACACAGACATTATTTTCGACCAATATTCCGCCATTTCTTCCGCCTGCTGGACGCGAACTGCAACCGGAGGCCAGCAGTTTCCGCATGGCGGCTTTTGGAGACTTTGGCGCCAAGGTAGATTCGATGGAAGCAGTGGCTCAATCCATCGGGAACAACGCCGACTTCGCAATCTGTCTCGGAGATATGTTGAAGTTTGCTCTGGAAACTGAATACGGTCACGTGGTTTCGGAATTACGTGAGGAAATGAACTGCCCCTTCTGGGCTATTCCAGGAAATCATGACTTTGGGGTCTTTAAATCATGGGATTCCTATCATCGGTTCTTCGGCCAGGATTTCTACTACTGGAGCTATGGTGATACCTTGTTCATCGCCTTAAACACGGCAGAAGAAAAACTGCCGGAGGAACAACGTTTATTTCTGAAGCAGACCTTGGCCAGCCAAAGGGCACGTTTCCGGCGTTGCGTCATCATCTGCCATATCCCGCCGGTCGATCTGCGACCGAAAGCCTCGCATTGCTTGCCAGCAGAGGAAGCAGAAGTTTTTCGGAACATCATCTCCGGCTATAAGATAGACCTGATAATCTCAGGTCACATCCATCGATTTATGGAGGGCGATTTCGCCGGTATTAGACTGGTACATCTGCCATCCAGCGGCCAGGTCATCCGCGATCCGGATAACCGTATGTTTGGCTATGCGATGTTTGACTTTGCCACTGACGGTTCCATCGCGGTCAGGCAGGTGAACGTCACTGCGGAAACCGGACGAGAGAGAATGGAATTTTTTGCCAGCACGGCACTGGGAGGAAAGAACGTGTTTTTTCTTACGGGTCTGGCTCTGGTCGTCACCGGGACAGCGCTGTTGACCAGGCCAGATCAAACACTTAGCCGGAACAAACCCACAAGAAGCAATGTCATTTCCTAATGAGAGACAGATGATCAACGACACAATATTCCCACTTCATCCCGGCAAAAAGAAAGGCATTGCCCATCTCTGGAACGCCACTCTATACACCAGTAACGGGCTTAAAGCCGTCAGCAACGAAACCGCATTTCGGCACGAATTGCTGGCGGGCTGCTTGCTTCTTCCTGCCGCATGGCTGCTGCCATTTCCCTTATGGCAGGCGCTGATTCTAAACTTGCTCTGGGGAGCCGTGCTGGTCGTCGAAATCCTGAACACAGCTTTAGAGGCGGTCGTCGATCTGGTGTCGCCGGGGTATCATCCCCTAGCCAAAAGGGCCAAGGATTTGGGCAGCGCCGCCGTCGGCCTCAGCCTTACCATGAATGTGCTTGTCTGGGGACTGGCAGTGTACTTGCTGGCCTATCCTCGCTGACGAGTGAAAAACGGTCTGCATCAGACTTTGCTGTTTTCCTGCCGCCAGATGGCAGACAGGAAAACCCAAAACGCGGCACGCGTCAAATCCAAACGTCCTGCGCTTATGTTGCCATTGGATTCAAAAATGGAGGAAAGCCATGCAAACGCAAACGTCAAAAAATTGGAAGCGTGTGGTGCTAGCGACCCTAGTCATAATGGGCGCACTCACTGTCCAGGCAAAAGATACGGCAGGCAAGCTGCCTGAAACTGCCTTGGCTGTAATCAATGCCAAGTATCCAGGATGCAGCGTTCAGAATGTGGAAATAGAAACAGAACACAAAATTCGCTTTTTCGCCGTGGAAATCAACTTGCCGGGCAGGAAAATCGAAGTCGAAATCAGCGCTGCCGGTGATATTATCGAAAGCGAAGAGGAAGTCAAGACAGACACGCTTTCGCCGGCGCTTAGGGCAGAGGTCACGAAGCTGACCGACAGTGGCCGCACAGTGGTTAAAATAGAGCGGCACGAGGTTCTGTGTGCCCCGTGCCTGGGTACATTTCGGCAACTGGCCAAGCCGATTCTTTTCTATGACCTCAAAATTCGCAATCACAAAGGAAGAAAGCAATCCGTCCTGCTTGAGCAGGATGCAAAGCAAATCATCAACGTCAGCAAAATAGGCGATAACGATAATGATGACGATGACGATGACGATTGAGTCGCTTCTTGGGAAACGCAAAGGAAATAAGCATGCCAGAACAGCTGGAGTCCTATAGTGCGGCGGACCTGACCGCAAAGCAAAAAATAATGGGGCAAGAAAACCGCTATGCCAAGCTCGTCGTCAGGGTATTTCTGCCCCTGGGACTCCTGCTGGTAGTTCTAGCTGCCAGTGAATGGATCCCTTTTGACCTGTGCATACAGGATCGTTTTTTTGACCAGAATTCCCGGCAATGGCTAATAAAATTCGACAAACAAAGCCCCTTGGGACTGACCTTCTATGTGATTCCTAAAATTCTGCTGGGCATCTTTGCTGGCTCGGTGCTTCTCCTTGCCATCCGCCAGAAATGGGGTCGTTTGAGCTGTCCCTGGAACCGGTCGCGCCTCATTTATATTTTGCTCTGCCTGGCCTTGATTCCTTCTCTGGTGTCCGTCCTCAAGGCAACTACCGGCGTGGCTTATCCACGCAAGATTGATCGCTATGGCGGCGGCAGTATTCCCTATCGAAGCGTCTGGCAATCAATTCCCCACCATACCGGGGAAAAACGTTACAAGGGCTGGCCAGCCGGACACGCCTCAGGTGGTTTTGCCTTGTTCGGACTGGCCTTCGCCGCACTGACCCAGTCAGGGAGGCGGCGTGGTTTCGGCATTGCCGTCACCATCGGCTGCCTTATGGGTACGTACCAGATGTTGGCCGGCAACCATTATCTGTCCCACACCTTGGTCTCTATGCTGCTCGCTTGGCTGGTCGCCGGGCTACTGGCTTATGTTTTCCGCCTGGAAAGCAACGATTAATACATCCGGGAAATATTGACGGAGGCGAAATACGGCCTGTGCTACGATCAACCAATTTCTTGTTTTTGAAGAATATTTTCTTTTGCAAAGGACAAGAATGGACGGGTTGGACGAGATTCCAAACAGCTTACAACTTACCATTTACAACTTACATAGGTTGTGAACATTAGTCCACCCCAAGTATTTATGGTTTTGTCTGGCTGCCGTCTTCTAGCAACAGACTCTTTGTTACCGGCACTATGGGGAAGCACAGCCGAAAGGTGGTTCCAACTTCTGGCGTACTGTCAACCGCGATCGTACCGCCATAGGCTGTGACAATGGCCTTAACCAGACTCAATCCGAGGCCGTTTCCGGGTTTGGAACGGCTGCCATCACTCCGGTAAAAACGCTTGAAGATATTCTCCATATCCTCCGGCAGAATGCCGCTGCCAGTATCGGACACGGTCAGCGACAACCGGCCGGCCTGCTCTGTTATGCGTATTTCTATCAGTCCTCCGGGCGGGGTAAACTTGATGGCGTTGTCAACCAGATTTCCCAGCACCTTTTGCATAGCGGTCAGGTTGGCTTGCAGACGATTCTCTTTTTGGATGGAGGTAAATTTAAGCGTTATGCCCTGCGCTTCTGCCGCAGGCAGAAAAACATCCACCGTTTGTTGTACTACGTCCGTCAGGTCAAGTTCTTCCCGGTTCGCAGCAGCCAGACCCGCCTCGATTTGAGAAATGCTTAACATCGTGTTGATGATGCTTAGAAGGTGATCGCTGCCTTCCAACACCTGGATGGGAAGGTTTTTGCAGTCCCCACTGGTCAAGGCAAGTTCGGCTCTTCCTCGCAAGACAGTCAATGGCGTGCGCAGATCATGGGCGATGTCGTCCGAAACGGTTTTCAACTCCCGCAACAGCTTTTCAGTTTTGTCGACCATATCATTGAAAACCACAGCCAGGTCATTGATCTCTCGCCCCTCGCGACCCATTTCCACCCGGTGAGCAAAATCTCCGCCCGCGATACGCGCCGCCGTTTTCTTGACCCGGTTGATCCCTTTCAGAAACATTCCAGCCAGCAGCCAGCTACCAGTAAGGCCGACAAGCAACATAAAAACCGTAACAACGCCTAAAATGCTCGCTAAGTAAGCTAGATTGCGTTCAGACGCCGCCAGATTGCCGGCGATAACCAAAAGATTGCCGTCGTAAAGGCGCTTGTAAAGAGCCATGACGGAATGATCGCCATGCCGGCGCCGTGACAGCCAAGTTTTGCCAGCCCGAGAATCGATAGGGTCGGCCAGAAAACGCAGTTCCTCTGGATTTTGTCGGGAATGCGCCAGAATCTGGCCGTTGGGTGACAGCAAAAGAAAAAATACCTGTTGGTCGCCTTCGCCATAGGATTCCTCAGTGAATTCCTCTCTCATGCTGGCTATCCGTTCTTGTAAACTGGCGGTAATCTCGCGTTCCTGCAGGCGATTAGGTGTGATCATGAACTCGAATAGTTGCCCGTCATCCTCGGCAATGACCGTAATTGCCCGGTCGCCGGTCGCATTCAGGCTTTCACAGGCGAAAATATAAACCATTCCCTGCCGATGGCGGCTGATAGCGACAGCCGCGAAATCGGGGATGGCAACCGCCTGGGTTTGGATGACCACCGTCCCCGGTGCCTCCTCATCACCCGTCAAATATTCATATTCGAACTCATTGCTGAAAATTGTGATTTTTTCTTCCATTGCTCCCAGGAGATAATTTCGCTGAAAGAAATAGATTCCAATGAAGCTAAGCAGAAACGCCACCAGGATGAGGGCGACATTAATTCCGCACATCTTCGCGCGTACTGTATCAAATAAAGCAGCCAATTTATTCCAGAACATAGCCGAATCCCCGGATTGTCTTGAGCAACTTGCGTTCAAAATCCTTATCCAGTTTTTCCCGCAGACGGCAGACTTGTGCCTCGACAATATTGGTCTGGGGATCGAAACCATATTCCCAGACATGTTCCAGGATAGTGGTCTTGGAGACGACTCTTCCCTTGTTCCGTAGCAGATATTCCAGCAGTTGAAATTCCAAAGGTGTCAGGTTCATCGTTTTCCCGCTGCGGCTAACGCGGTGGGAAAAAAGGTCAAGCTTCAAATCCTCGAGTTGCAACACCGACTGTTCGCCTTCCCCACCAGCCCTTCGCATCAGAGCATAAATCCTAGCTTGCAGTTCAGAAAAGGAGAACGGCTTGGCCAGATAATCGTCCCCGCCTATTTCCAGCCCCTTGACCTTGCTTTCCACTGAATCTTGGGCACTGAGCACAATGATGGGAACATTGATTTTTGCCCCTCGGATTTCTTTTATGACCGTCAGGCCGTCCAGCTTCGGCAGCATGATGTCGATCACTGCAACATCAAAGGGTTCCGTCCGCGCTTTGAACAGGCCATCCAGGCCATCTGAACTGTGGGTGACCTGGAAACCAGACTGCTGCAGTCCCTGGATAATAAAAGCAGCACATTGGCTGTTGTCTTCAATCAAAAGTACTTTCATTCTCTTTCTTACCCCAAGGAATATGATCTTGTCAAAACGATCTCTCCAAAATTAAAGTTGAGAGCAGTTAGAAGGTTGTGCAGGATACTAGGAAAACGCAATTTTGCAAATCCTTTTTTGTATCAATAAAAGGCAGTAAATCAGTATTTTTAGCTATTGATTAAGCACTCATCCATCTTTGGCGCTTCTATTCGAACTATTGGAAAGTAAACCGTTGTTGGATCTTCAATCATAATGCAGACCAAAAACCGATCCGTAACAATCTCTGTCTGCATGGAATATAATATCGAGCTTGCGTTCTGCAATGCTGAAAGGAGCTTTTCCAAGATTTGTGAACTAGTGTAGCAGCGGAATTAGTTTGCGCGGGAAGTTGTAATCAGTTTGCGCGGGAAGTTGTAAGTGCGTAAACCTATTGCGAGTTTCTACTTGGTTTGGCATTCATCAAATCTTCCTTAATATAGTATTTGGCGTTGATGTTTTTTAGTAATGCCTCAACATCAATCCGAAACTTATACCAATCAACTTTCCCTTCCTCGCTCTTCATGTGATTTAGTTTTCCAACTTTCCACATATCCACATACGGTGCTGCCTTCCGGATAACTTCAAGTGCTTGTTCCGGATCAATAACAGGCTCAAGACTGACCCAGGTATAAATGCCCATAGTATGAGCTTCCTTGAGAATTTCAAATCGATCATTAGCTGGGGAAGCGTTAGGCTCCCAATGTGCACGTGAGGAATCATCCACAAAGCAAACTGTAATTCCAAGTTGAGTTTTTGCCTTTTTCATAAGAGATAAATCTCCCTGAATCAGATCAATACTTCCTTTAGAAAGGATTT
>JBAXYW010000167.1:0-8708 GCA_041670605.1 Lentisphaeria bacterium | reverse complement strand
TTGCAGTTGTCCCGCCGCTTGTCGCCGCTGGAGACAAAAGTTTATCATGGTTTGCTGATCCATAAAACCTATCAAATTACGGAACAGGCTGTAAAACTGATCTCGAAAATAGAAAACTCCTCCGGTGAAAGTCAGTCTTTCTCATTTCGCTGGCACAATGTAGTTGAAAAGGATTTTCAAAAGCTTTCATTCGGCCCGGCCGAATTTTCACGTGCTTTTGATATCCGGGGGTATCGTCCGAAAAAAGATCCCGGAGAATTTATTACTGGGTATAAAGGGAAACTCAAGGCCATCAGCATCCCGGATGGAACGGGAACTTTTTCCACCGGGGATGACCGTCTCGCATTACAGTTTCTTCCAGAACCACAGGCGGAGCTTGATCTTTTTGTCACTTGGGGAGGCAGCATGGCTGGAGATAGCTTTGAACCCGTATTCTTCCCCACTACACTCACTGCCGGCACCAGTGCCACATATACCTTGGAAATGAAGTTAAAACGCCAGGCCGAATGAATTCCAGACTCCTATTTTAGTAACAGGAAAGGACGTGTCAGAATGAGCGGAATTTGGTATGATCAGGATAGTACGAACGCATTTTACAATGCACCGCTACGTCAGATGAGCACGGCTTACTTTAACTTTGTCGTCGACTCTAAGGCACATTCGCAGGTGTCGCGATATTTCATGTGCCCGGGCTCTTCAACGGCGATTTTCAATGGTGAATTTAATGAGGTCTATGCCAAAGGCTTTGATCTTTCCAAAGGACTTGAGCAGGAAGCCATGTGCGGTTGTAAAAGTGAATGGCTTTATCGTTTCGCGCATAATCTGCATACCATCCTGTCGCATGGCGTTGACCCAGTGCAATACATTCTTGCGCGAGCTAAAAAGAAAGGAATGGAAGCTTGGTTGAGCATGCGTATGAATGACGCTCATTGCGGCGAAGATGAAAGCTCGCCAATCCATTGCTCCTTTTGGAAACAACATCCGGAATATCGTATTTCAAAAGAACCCTACGAAAATTCCCTCGATTTTACTCACAGCATTGTTCGGGAACTCGTCCTGAACAGAGCCTTTGAATTACTTGGACGTTATCATGCTGACGGTCTTCAGCTGGATTGGACGCGGTTCCCGACCTTTCTTCCGCATGGCACCGGGAAAAAATCCGCGCATTTAATTACCGAAATGGTTGAGAAACTCAGTCGGGAAGCCCGTCGAACCGGAAAAGGTATTGGAGTGAGGGTGCCGGGGCATATCGATATTTGCCTGGAACGCGGCTTGGATGTCATCCAATGGGCGACGGCGGGTCTGATTGATTATATTGTGATCGCCCCATTTTTAATGACTGCGGATTTTGATCTTCCCGTTGGGCAATGGAAAGAGGCTCTCCGAAACAGCGATTTACCGGTCATTTACGGTATCGACTCGACGGTTTGCGCATACCCTGGTGCGAAACGCCGCATGCTGAATCCCTCGGAGATTCGTGGTCTTGCCCAGATTGCTTATAGCCGCGGCGCAGAGGCCGTGTATCTGTTTAACTTTTTTGAACAGATTTGCCCGAGTTATCCGAATATCTTTGAGGAAATCGGGGCTCCCGAAACCCTGAAAGGGAAAGATCATAGCTTCCGGATAACTTGGCATGACAACTTTATGACCATCGGTGAACAGGATAAAATGAACCGTTTCCCGGGCTGGGTCGAAAAATGGCGGGCTGAGAAAAGCACAGCTGGAACCTACTCCTTTGTGTTTCCCAAGCTCCTTTCTCCAGGGCAAAAACACAGCTTTCGGATCGACCTCGGTTTACGCCCGGAAACGCCGACGCAATATCAGCTTTTGCTCGAATGGATCGGGCCGGCTCAAGGCATGGGGCTGTATGTGAATAACGATGAAAACGCAACGCAACTTGCTGGATCACTAGAAAAATGCCGGATACCAGCTGAATGGATAAAGGATGGAGTCAACTCGTTCAGCATTGTGAATCAGGGGAATGAAAATCTTGACATCCGGGATTTGCAAGTCGAAGTGTCCGCTTTGCAGGCATGAGCCAGGCACACAACTCCTCCCCCCCCCAAAAAAAAAGACGTATGGCTCGCAGAAAAGGGCGAAAAACAACAATAACAAGTCGTGTCAGCGGTCATTATGACGCTGACTGTTGTTTTTTTTCCCCTTATCATTGTACTGGAGTACAGACGAATCTTTCAAACGGAGAATAAAGCATGATTCCAAGTGACCATTTTGTCCGCTTCTATAACGAAGTCTTTAAATTCCTCGACGAAAAAAAGGATCTTGAAGATTATTATCTGGAGATCAGTCGTCATCAAGAACTGCACTGTTTCAACCTTTTCTGGGAAAAAGGCCTGAAGGGAATGCGGGAGTATTGGGACAAAATTACCGTCGAGGAGAACTGTAAAAGGATTGTAATTGAGCGTCCGGATGGCATGGAAAGCAGAATGACCCGTTGTCCGAGTTTGGGCAAAGTCTTGGATTCCGACGCGGCACCATGTCGTAAGTATTGCGAGCATTGTGCAGGCTGGGTGCTGCCTCTGATGACCAAATGCGGCTTTTATGTGGTACGTAACCATGTTGCCTGGAATAAGCCCGAATGTGCTTCCCTCATCACCGAAAGCAGACAGGCTGCCGAAGAATTCTATCGTAAATTAAGATCAGAGAATACGGATACTGAACAGCTCTTTACAAACCTTAAGGATTGGGAAACAGTGGAAAGAAACGCCGCCTGCCGACGTGCGGAAAATCTCGAAGCAACTGTTGCAGAAAAAAAAGCATGATCGGATACGTCTGGATTTTTTGTCACAGCCCCTTAGCGTACTCTCCTGTTCAGGTCGATTGGAGACGTGTTTTTTGCCTTCATACTGAGGGGTGCATTCCCATTTAATTGGATCCTATTCATGATGCCTTTTAAAGGCGTGGTTCAAAACCGGTTCAGGCGAAATTGGAAAAGGCGTCCCAAGTTGATATGCAGGACGCTACGCGAATCCGTTTCCGGCAGATTGCTACGATGCATTCTGGTGCCCGCGACGCAGCCCAGCCCCAGCAGAAAACTGACGGTAAAGCTGCCGCCATAACTCAATAGGGGCAGGGGGAGTCCAATGATTGGCAGCAGCCGGATTGTCATACCGATGCCAACCAGGATATGAAGCAGAATCAATGTACTGTAGGCTGTACAAAGGCTGCAATCCAACGCATTGGCAGCCGTCGCCCCCCAGTACAGGCAGATCAGCAATAAAAACGCATAAAGCAGCAGCACCGGCAAGGAGCCAAACAAAAAGCCCCCTTCCTCGGCAATGACCGAGAAGATGAAATCGGTTGGCGCCACCGTGCGGGGCAGATAGCCCAAGCTTTTCATGGTGCCATTTAGAAACCCTTTTCCCTTCAGGCCGCCGCTGGCGACCGTCATGATCGACTGGCGTTCATTCCAGCTTCCCTGCCCTGAGACATAGGAATGCAGGCGTTTGAGATGATAACCATGCAGAAAACCGGGTTTTTGACCGGTTTCGGGTCTTAGCGCTTGGGACAAACTTTTGTTAGCAGGGGCTTGAGAGCGTAGCCAGAACAGCCCGGTAATGGACGCAACGGTGAACAGAAATGCGACGCACAACAAGAATAGAAAAAGTTTTTGCGGACAGGATTTCACCAACAACACAGCCAAGCATGGAGGCAGCAGCAGCAGTGCGTTTCCCAAAGCGGGTTCGAGCTGAATCAGCAAAGCCGGAACAAGCAGGACAGGCAGAATTGTTGCCAGGCGAAGAAGCCAGGAATGTTTTGTTTGGTGGTTCAGGAGGAAGCAGAAAGCCAGGATGGTGAAGACTTTGGCCGCTTCAGCAGGCTGGATCAGGAAGGGGCCAAGTTCCAGCCAGCGTCGGGCGCCGCCGACTTCCTTGCCGATGAACAGAACCAGGATCAAGGCAAGAAGACTGCTCAGATACCCACCCCAGACCAACAAGTGCCAAGCAAACCGGCGGTTGTCCCAATGCGAGAATAGAAAAAAAAGCCCCCCGCCGGCCAACAGAAAAACAAACTGCCGTTGCCAGTTTTCCCGAACCGGATATTCATCGCCGATATAACCGGTACTGTAAATATAGCATAGCCCGAACAGGGACAGGCTGATCAGGATAAGCCAGAGAAAAAGCCGGCTCCAAGAAAAATATTCTGTGCTTACGCTAGTCATTATAGGATTATACGGCCGCAAAGGATGCTACGGTCTCGCCAGCTCTTTGGAATTGGGGGGAAAAAACGAAGCCTTGATTTTGGGCTAATATGCCGTTCTTTCAGTCCAATCAATTGCTCTTCTACTGGGAACCGAAGACGAAACACCCCCTTTTTTGACGACAAAACACAGGGGGAATACCTGCGGGAATACTACGCGTCTACTTCCGGACAAGTTGGGAAAACCACTTGTTTTTTTTTGAGGTGCCATTATATTATAATTTTAATTAGTACATTTGCAACTCAGCAAGCGGGCATTGTACCCGCTTTTGCTTTTTATAGAGACATAGTGAGGTGCCAGCATGAGTGATAAAAATGATCTTCCTGCGGCTTTAGATTATCTGGAGCATGAACGAGGGATTGATCGGGGAACCCTGATCGACCTGATCTCGGAGTCCCTTCGTTCTGCTGCCCGTAAAGCTGTTCAGCAGACCCGAGATCTTCTGGTGAAATTTGATGAAAAGAGTGTCCAATTTAAATGTTGGGCCAAACTCTTTGTCGTCGAATCGGTCGAGGATCCAGGCGAAGAAATTTCGCTGAAAGAAGCGAAAAGTAAATTTCCTGACGTAAAATGCGGCGATGAAATCGAATGGGAAGTCACTCCTGAAAATTTTGGGCGGATTGCGGCTCAAACAGCGAAACAGGTGATCAGTCAGCGTTTACGTCAGGCTGAAAAACGGAATATTTGTGAATCCTACAAAGATCAGCTGCATCAGCTGGTTAGTGGGGTGGTGCGGCATATTGACCATAATGAGATCACCATTGATTTCAGTCAGGCCGAAGGCGCCATGCGCTTTCAGGATAAAATCCCGGGTGAAGACTACGAACAGGGCGATCATCTTACCGCTTTGCTGATTGAAATCAATGCCGAGAAACCAGGGCCAAGCCTCTATGTGTCACGCAATCATCCGGATTTTGTTTTGCGCCTTTTTGAACGGGAAGTAACAGAAATCGCAGAGGGTCTTGTGGAAATTAAAGGGGTGGCAAGAGAAGCCGGCTATCGCAGTAAAATTGCGGTTTATACTTCTCAGCCGAGAATCGATCCGGTTGGCGCCTGTGTTGGACTCCGAGGCAACCGGGTCAAGACGATTGTACGCGAACTTTGCGGTGAAAAAATCGACATTATCAATTGGGATCCCGACATCCGGAAGTTTGTTGAAAATGCCTTGAAGCCGGCAAAACTTTCCAGTATCGAGATCAATGAGTCCAATCATATGGTTAAGGTCAAGGTGCCTGAGGATCAGCTGTCTTTGTCGATCGGCAAGAAAGGGCAGAATGCCCGGCTGGCGGCGAAATTGACCGGTTGGAAGATTGATATCAGCAAAGCCGAATTACAGCCGACTGAACCGGTGCAGGCGGATTATCAGGAACTCTACCGGCAGGCTGTTGAGACGATCGGTGCAGTGGTCGGGATCGGTTCGGAAAAGGCCGAAATTCTCGTGCAGAATGGGTTTAACAGCCTGGAGGTGATTGTTGATGGTAATCTTGCGGATATCGCCTCCTTGGATGGGATCGGGAAAGAAGTGGCTCAACAGATTGTAGCAGCTGCAAAACAGCAACTTGAGTTCTGACAATTGGGATGGGGTTTCCAGGGAATGGAGTCGTCCCGTTCCGCCGGAAGCAGACTGCGCTTTGGCAACCCTTTTCCTTGTCGCTTTTCCCAACAGGCTGGCATACATTGAACGATAGAAAATAAAAAGAGGGGGACATCTTTATGACTCCAGGAAAAATCAGAGTATACGAACTGGCCAGAGAATTGGGACTGAATAACAAAGATTTGTTGGCGTTGCTTGAAAAAGAGGGTTTTGAAGTCCGCAGCCACTCCAGTACGATTGAGGGCGATGACGCGGATTTGATTCGCAAACAAATTATAACTGAACGGCAACAAAAAGAGAATGACACGTCCACGATAACGGATTCCAATGTGCTGGAGACCGAAGAGCAATCGCCTGAGACTGAAACCGAACCTACTTCGGAAGAGAATCTTCGCGAGTTGCATTTAAAAACCCCCATTACAGTGCGTGATTTGGCCGAGGCGTTGAAGAAAAAGCCCAATGAACTTATCGGCATGCTGATGACCATGAATATCTTCGCGGCGATCAACCAGGTGCTCGAAGTCGAACTGGTGGAAAAAATTTGCGAGAAGAATGGCGTTAAATTTGTCCGTGAACGTCGGGAAAAGCCTCAGGAAATGGGAGGCATCCGTTTTGAACGTAAAAAACAGGATCAGAATGCACTGCCGCGCAAAAAGGTGGGCAGGCCTCCGGTGGTTGTTTTCATGGGGCATGTTGATCACGGTAAAACTTCTTTGCAGGATTATATCCGCAATACAAAAGTCACGGCTGCGGAATCCGGGGGAATTACCCAGCATATTGGCGCCAGCGTTGCCCACGTAGGCGATGAAACAATTACTTTTTTGGATACTCCCGGCCATGCCGCTTTTACGGCGATGCGAGCCAGGGGAGCCAATGCGACCGATATTGCTGTTTTGGTGGTGGCCGCGCCTGAGGGAGTTATGCCGCAGACGATTGAGGCGATCAACCATGCGAAAGCAGCCAAGGTGCCGATTATTGTCGCCATGAACAAAATGGACTTGCCGGGTGCGAATCCGGATAAAGTTTTTACTGGCTTGCAACAGAACGGTATTAATCCGGAGCAATGGGGCGGAGATGCGGCGGTGATCCCGGTTTCAGCAGTAACCGGCGATGGGATCGATGATCTGCTGGAGCGTATTCTGCTGGAAGCCGAGATGCTGGAACTTAATGCGGATCTCAACGCCTCTTTTGAGGGTCTGGTGATTGAAGCACAAATGGAAACCGGGATGGGGCCAACAGCCAGTATTCTGGTACGTAATGGGGTGCTTAGAGTTGGCGATTGCCTGTTATGTGGACAGACCTATGGACGCATCAAAGCAATCATTGATACGTATGGAAAACGGCTGCCCAAGGCTGGCCCTTCCATGCCAGTGAAAATCATGGGCTTGTCTGCTGTTCCCAATGCAGGGGATCCAATCATTCTCTGTGCGAATGAGCAAAAAGCTCGTGTCCTTGCCCAAGAAGAAGTTGAGCGTACTCATTCGGCGAACCTGCAGGTGGAACGTTCGATTAACTTGAGCAATCTTGATGAATGGTTTAGCAGTCATCAGAAAACGGTTGAAAAACCGGAGCTGGGGCTGATTTTGAAAACGGATGTACGGGGATCCTTGGAAGCGTTGACGGATTCCATCCATGCCTTGAAGTCCGACCGTATCATCGCCAAAATTATGCATAGCGGCGTTGGTGAGGTCACTGAATCCGATGTGGTTCTGGCCAATGCTTCTCATGCGATTATCCTGGGTTTTCACGTTCGGGTGATGCCGGGGGTTAACCGTCTGGCAAAACAAAAAGGCGTCGATATTCGCTTATATTCGATTATCTACGAATTGCTTGATGAACTCAAAGAAGCCATGCGCGGGAAATTGGCTCCAGAGATTCGGGAAACGCCGCTTGGAGTAGCGGAAATTATCCAGATTTTCAATATTACGAAAGCTGGGCGCATTTGCGGCTGCCGGGTTCAAAGTGGCGTAATTCGGGTGAATGCTAAGGCGAAAGTTTACCGTGACAAGGAACTGATCTATCATGGCCAAGTGCAAACCCTGAAGCATTTTAAAGATGATGCCAGGGAAATTAAATCTGGCTTGGAATGCGGTATCCGGCTCGATAATTTTGAGGATTTCGAAGTTGGCGACCGGGTAGAGGTTTTCAGCATCACGCAGGTGCAGCCTGAACTCTAAGGCCGTTGTGCAACTTGGAAGTTGTTTCGAAAGCGCGTCTGAATACGCATAAAATCGGTCGCTTTCTTTTTTTGGAAGTGGCTATGATGATAGGAGAGACCTAATGTCGGCAGACCGAATGATCCGCCTGAATGCCCTTTTACAGCGTGAACTGGGACAGCTGGTGGAAATCTATGTAACTCCGGAAGTTCCGCATGCTCTGATCACCATTACAGGGGTTCGCGTGGCAAGTAATCTCCGGGAAGCGCTGGTTTTTTTCAGCGTCTATGGTACTCAACAGGACTATGCTGAGAAGGTGCTTTCCGTCTTGCTGAAGCGACGTGCCCAGCTGCAGAGTGCTTTGGCCAATAAAGTGGTTATGAAATATACTCCTGTGCTGCGTTTTAAATATGATGCCACCCCGGCACGAGCAGACCGGGTGATGGAGATTCTGTCAGAACTGCAGATCCCTGAGCAGGAGACCCAAGAAGCGTCCGGCGATCACAGCTCCGCGGAAGAAGCTTCCAGCGATTCCACTCCGGAATAATGGCGGCCAGAACCCATACAAGCCCCATCAAGAATGCTGGCGGGATATGGAGCGCCGGCATCCTCGCCTATTGGCGCTAACTTAACCTAAAAAAAATGAAGTTTTGAGTACATTCATTACATAACAATAGTCGATTTGCATGGTTATCCCAAAAAGCGTATTCTGTTCTATTTGCTAGCCCCGCAGGGGCGG
>JBAXYW010000166.1:0-8758 GCA_041670605.1 Lentisphaeria bacterium | reverse complement strand
ATATGGCGCAAATTCCGGAACAATTATCTGGCGTCTGACAGGTACATTCTGGGGAGCGGATCCGGAGCTGGAAGCTCCGGGTACATTCTGGGGAGCGGATCCGGAGCTGGAAGCTCCGGGTACATTCTGGGGAGCGGAGCTGGAAGCTCCGGGTACATTCCGGGGAACGGGCGCGAGCTATGGAGCGCCGGCGTCCTCGCCGGCCTCCCCTTATGTGGTTCGTTGCTGTTACAAACAACGGCGTGTCCGCTGTTCTGTGGGCGCTCGCTTGCGAGCGCCGAAGGCGGGAGCGGTACTAGTATAGGATTCAGTACTTCAAGAAATAGAATAGTATTGCGCTGGCGGCAAGTAGAGACAACAGGATCACTGTGGTGATTTTAGCAATGCTCCATGGTCGTTTTCCCTGGACTTCTCCGGTTTGGGCATTAACTAGGAACTGGTAGGTTTTATTGTGAAAAGAGAAGCTGTTGACCCAGAGCGGCAGCAAAATCAATTTGAAGCGTATTTTTCGATAGTCAATGGCAGTTTGCTGGATTCGCTGGGTGTCTCCTCCAATATCCGCCCGGATCGTGTCTTCGATTTCCGGGCGCATTTGCAGTTTTGCGGTTTCGAAGCCGTCTGATAGAGGGATGGAATAGCTTTGTTCCTGGAAGCCGCGGATAAAGTCCGGGTGATATGTGGTCAGTTCGGCGAGATGCCATGGAGTTAGTGCGTTTTGCAGTTCGTCCGGAAATTTATCATTGGCCGCGATCAGTAGATCATCGAAGTTGTTGCGTACCAAACCTGCGGCAGGGTACCAGCGGGTACGTCGTTCGCTTCGGGAGCGTCGTTGGCTGCGGCCATTGACTTGGACATGATAATAGACGGTGACGTAATAATATTCGCCGCGTTGGCCGGTATATTCACTAAGCGTTTCGCAATCATAGGTCCAATAGGGCAGATAGACTCCATGAAACGATTTGGTTTTTGCTTCATGGTAAACGGCACTAGGCATGAACCAGCGCGAATTCAACCATTTTTGGAACGAAGTGTCGGCTTGTTTTTTACTGATTTTGAATGGGAGCAGAGCCGTTGGGCGTATCTGGCGTTGGCTTTTACCGGAAGCTACAATGGGGGAATCGCAATATCTGCAACGGTCCGCGACGATGTTTTGCGGCAGAACGATTTCTGCGCCGCAATTGTTACAGCGGGTAATAATCTGCTCTGTCGTTTCAGCCTGTTCTTCGAGTTCTGCGAGCTGTTGTTCATAATTCTTTTCAACAATAACGTTTGTTATTTCCCGGGTTGGCTGTTCAAAGGCCTGCTGGCAATGCTGGCAGAAAAGCTGACCGGCTTGAGCGGAGAATTCCATCTCATGGCCGCAGTTGGGGCAGGGGTGGTGCTGTGCAGTCGGGTTATTCATAGTAGAACCTGGGGAAAATGAGATCCTTGAAAAATATAATCCGGAAAAAATAAATCATGCGTTTTGCGTCGCTTAACAGAAGGTTTTTTTTGCGAATTAGGATATATATTTAGCTGTTGAAAGAAAAAATAAATTGTCTGGTCTGGAAACTGCTAGCCAATCAGCAAAATAGAAACACCAGAATGAGGAGTGGATACCATGGGAATACTGAATCTTTTTCGCGGTCAGTTCATTGATATCATAGAATGGGCTGATGAAAATCCCGAACTTCTGGTACATCGTTTTGAACGTTTCAAACATGAAATCAAGATGGGAGCCAAGCTGATTGTTCGCCCGGGACAAAAAGCGGTTTTTGTCAGCGAGGGGAAGGTTGCGGACCGCTTTGAACCCGGTACCTATACGTTGCATACGAAAAATCTGCCGATTCTGACGACTTTGCTAAGCCTGCCATATAATTTTGAGTCTCCCTTCAAAGCCGAAGTCTATTTTATCCGAACGACTGAACAGCTTGACCGCAAATGGGGCACCGGGACACCGCTGATGATGCGGGATACGGATTTTGGCATCGTGCGTTTACGGGCTAGGGGAAATTATTGTTATAAGGTTGGGCAGTCCGATCAGATGCTTTCCCGGTTTGTCGGTTCTAGAGCTGAATTCAGTTGTGCTGACATGGAAAGTCAGCTGAAGACCAGGATTATTTCCAAATTATCCGATGTTTTGGGAGAACTGCGCATCCCGGCATTGGAATTAGCCGCGATGTATGACGAACTGAGTAGCAGCGTCAATCAGCATCTGGTGGCTGATTTTGCCGAACTTGGTTTGGAATTGACTTCATTTTTGGTGGAAAATATTTCTTTGCCGGAGGAAGTCAATGTCGCTCTGGACAAGCGCAGCAGTGTTGGTGCTCTAGGTGGTGTTATGGGACAATATACCCAGATGCAGGCCGCTGATGCCATGCGTGCAGCGGCAGAGAATCCTGGTGGAGCCGGCAATATGATGGGGATGCTGATGGGAGCTCAGCTGGCTGGGACTGCGGGTGCTGCGGTACAACAGACACAAGTGCAGGCTACCCCACCCCCGTTGCCAGAAACGGTTCTGTATTATCTAGGCGAACAGGGCAAACAAACGGGTCCCTACACCTTGGCACAGCTTCAGCAACAGGCCTTGAACGGAGGCTTTCATGGTGGGATGTTGGTCTGGAAAAAAGGCCTTCCGGGCTGGCTGCCAGCCAGGCAAGTCAGCGAACTGGCTGAAATTTTGGTGGCGGTTCCCCCGCCTTTGCCATGAAAGAACGTGAATGCGGAGTCCAGGCTCGCGCTATCTCAGGCTGTTGTCGACTCCCAGATACCGGTATATTGCAAAGGAAATGAACGGCATGTTGCTTTGTCCTAAATGTCGAGGTGGTCTGGAAAAAGTCACCGCAGAAAAGGGGGTTTTCTGGCATTGTTCATGCTGCGATGGGCGTGCGGCGACCTTGCCCTTGTTGCGTCGCTCTGTATGTCCTGAATTTATCCGTGATCTCTGGTTGGCTGCGCGTGCTGGGCAGGCTTCTTCGCAGTGTCATTGCCCTTTTTGCCAGCAGGCGATGGTTGAGGTTCCGGCAGTGGGTGTTGCGGAACCTTTTTCATTGGATGTCTGTACATTTTGCCAGTTGGTTTGGTTCGATTTACATGAATTTCAGGCGTTACCGCAAAAGCCTGTACCGGCTGTTGAGGCGGAATTGCCGGCGGCAGCGCGTGAACAGCTGGCCTTAATGAAAGTCGAATTGATTCGGGAACAGGCAGAAGCGGGCGCGTATGGTGAAAGTGCTGCTCCATCGCAATGGTGGCAGTGGTTGCCGGGTTTGCTGGGCATGCCGGTAGAGAGCGAAGCTGGAGTGATTAGCAAACGTCCCTGGGTGACTTGGGGATTGTCCCTGTTGATTACGGTCGTTTCAGTGGCAGCTTTTTTTGATCTGGAGCCTGCCATCGCCCGTTTTGGACTGATCCCTGCGCAATATGGACGCTATGGCGGGCTGACTCTGATCACTTCGTTTTTTCTGCATGGCGGTCTGTTTCATCTGCTCAGTAATCTCTATTTTTTCTTGATTTTCGGCGATAATGTCGAAGACTGGCTTGGCAAACGCAGTTTTTTGATGTTGTTGTTGACCGCGGTATTATTGGGGAATGTAGCTCATATCCTCGGGAATCCAGATCCGACGATCGCCTGTATTGGAGCTAGCGGTGGAATCTCTGGGGTTATGGTATTTTATGCATTGCAGTTTCCTCACGCCAAACTTGGTATCATGCTACGGTATTTTCTATTTTTTCGATGGATTCACGTCTCGGCCTGGGTTTTCGTTCTGATCTGGTGTCTTTTGCAGATGTTTGGGGTATGGCTACAAATCAGCGGGGCGAGCAGGGTTTCCGCGCTGGCTCATCTGGGTGGCGCAACAGCAGGCTTCCTGTTCTGGTGGGTGGGTCGGGATAACGAGGAACTGGAAGCGATGAAGCCTGACAGAACCCGTAGGCAAGATGCCTAAAAAAGGAATGACTGTGATGACTAAACTTGAAAAAAAAGGGGAAAGAACATGATCAAAGAAGTATTCTGTCTCTGTTGCGTTTTGGCTGTTGCGGGGATATTGAGCGGCTGTGTTTCTTCCGAATCGACCCGCGATATTCCAGCAGTAACTGATTTTCACTTGGATAAATACCTTGGCACCTGGTATGAGATTGCCCGCCTGCCGCATTCCTTTGAACGCGATATGGATCAGGTCAGCGCGGAGTATTCTCTTGCCTCAGATGGCATAGTCAAGGTCATCAATCGTGGGGTTCGTAATGGGGAGTCAAAGGCAGCTCAGGCGGTGGCGAAATTCAAATCCAGCCCGGATATCGGGGAGTTGCGCGTTTCATTTTTCCGTCCGTTTTATGGCGATTATCGGATCATAGAACTGGCCGATGATTATTCTAGTGCGATCGTGACTTCCTCCAGTAAAAAATATCTTTGGATTCTAGCTCGGCAGAAATCGTTGTCACCGGCCTTGCAGGAGCTGTATTTCAATAAAATCCGGGCGTGGGGTTTTGCGGTTGACAAACTGGAATATCCAAAACATGATGAAAAATGAAATTATTGTCAATGACCGGATGCAGCAAAACTACCGCTACGTTTTGCTGGCGGCTCCGGGAGAGGCTTTTGCTGTGGATTTTTGCCCTGAATTAACACCCCAGGAGATGTTGTCATTGGGGGTGTTTGGCGGCAAATACATGACCGATTGCCAGGCTGAATTTCCGGCAGAATGGTTTGCCAGCGCCAAATTGAGTTTGCAACGGCCAGATCCCGCATTGAATTATTTCACTGTACTGGCCTCGCAGCCACTGTCGATCTGGCAGCAGAAGGGCTGGATTTATGAAGAAGACCCGCGCGGCTGGTTCCAGTGGTATTGCCGCTATTATATGGGGCGGCGCTGCCCGGATGATCAACGCCAGATTCGCCGCTGGAAAGCGATGAAACGGCATTTGGCTCAACTGCAGAAAGCCTGCGCACCGGGAGATCTTGACTGTCGGCGCAAACAACGCCAGGCTTTGTTGCAATGGGCCTATGATACGCGCAATGTATGACGGCAAAGAATGGTATTGCTTTTGCTACTGATTTTTCAAGTGGCTTCGCAGATAGGTGAGGATTTTTTCTGCGGTTTTCACTCCCAGACCGGGAAGGGTGGTGGCCAGTTCCTGCGGTGTTTTTTCAACGATATTTTTTACTGAACCGAAGGTCTTCAGGAGGCTGATCTGGCGCTTGCAACCGATGCCTGGGATATCCGCCAGCAGTGAGTTGCTGATCCGCTTATTTCGCAATTCCCGATGATAAGCATTGGCGAAGCGGTGTGCTTCATCCCGCAGCGCCTGAAGCATCTTCAGGCCAGGATTTTCAAAGGGCAGGGCGACTGGCTCAGTGCGTCCCGGCAGATACAATAATTCCTGTTGTTTTGCCAGTCCGAGCAATGGGATTGGCGGCATGCTGATTTCCTGAAATACTTTCAGTCCGACATGTAGTTGGCCGGGGCCACCGTCCAGCACAATCAGATCCGGGAGCGGCAGCTTTTCTTTCAGTAGCCTAGTGTATCGTCTGGTCAGGACTTCGCGCATGAAGGCTGTATCATCATTAGCTTGGGTTGAACGGATGCGATAGCGGCGATATTCACCAGTGGAGGGACGTCCATTTCGGAAGCAAACCATGCTGCCGACCGCCAGGCTGCCAGAGATATTGGACATATCAAAGCACTCCATATACAGCGGTGGCTTTATCAGTCCCAGCGCTTTTTGTAAGTCTTCGACGCCTTCGCGATTACTGAGGGAATTGCGGCTGTTCATGGTTTGGTTGACAAAGCGGCGGGTTGGTTCCATGACGGTTTTTAGGTGTTCCAGGATGTCTCTGAGCCGGGCTGCTTCTTCAAAGTTCAGGTCGCCGGCATATTCTTTCATTTTTTTCTGGATTTCAGCAGCGAGTACTGCGGCGGGTGCTTCCCCTTTCAGAACCGCCAGAGCCTGATCGAGCCGGGAACGATAGTTCTCCGGGCTTATTGTTCCCAGGCAGGGAGATGAGCAGTCTCGGATCACATGTTCCATGCAATGCTGGCGTGTTTCGAGGGTGGGTTCTGTGGTTTTGCAGCTGCGCAGGCCGAAGCGTATCTCTAACATGCGGACCGTTTCCCGCAAGGCGGTGGCTTGCGGGAAAGGGCCGAAGTAGAGGCAGCCATCTTCACGCCGAATACGGGCGAAGCGTAGGCGGGGGAACGTTTCGGTGAGATCGATACAGATATGCAGAAAGCGCTTGTCATCCCTCAAGGTCACATTGTATCTGGGGTGATATTGTTTGATAAATTGCGATTCCAGCAGGAGGGCTTCGGCTTCCGTTTCGACCTCGAAGGTCTGATAGGAAGCGATGCTGTGGATCAGTGCTCGTCGCCGGGGATCACTTTTCTGGAGGGTGGATGCCATAAAATAGGAACGCATCCGATTGCGCAGGTTTTTGGCCTTGCCGACATAAATGACTTCTCCAGTCTGATTCCGAAAGACATAGACTCCAGGGGAACGGGGGACGTCCTGGGAATGAAAAACCGACCCCTGAAGCTTCTTTCCGGGAAGCAGGGAATCAGAAGAAGTCTGCAGTTCGTGATTTTTTGCGTCTTGGTCCATAACAGGCGAGCAGTTCTGGCAAAAGGCGAAACGGTGGAGCAGCATGATCAGCGTCCGCTGATGCTGCGTTGATGCAGATGGCGGAGGATGAGGTCCAGGATGGGTTCATCGCTCAGGGCCAGGAGGTATTCCACGTCGAGTTCCGCACAGACTCCCCGGCAGCTGGTCAGAAAATTCTGCAGTGCATATTGATATTCGGCTCGGATATCTTTTGGATTGGTGATGATTTTTTCACCGCTTTCGAGGTCTTCGAAAGCGCCAATGTCGCGGAAGGAAAAGTCCAGTTCTTCCCGGTCAAGGATTTGATAGACGATGACGTCATGGCGTTTGCGGCGGAAATGCGCCAGTACCGAGCGCAGATTTTCCAGGTCTTCAAAGAGGTCACTGAAGAGGATAACCAGTCCTCTTTTATTAAATTTTTCTGCGAGTTGATGCAGTGCGTTGCTGAAGTTGCTTTGTTCGGCAGGCTGTCGATCAGCCATGGTATTACAAAGCAAACGTAGATGTTCGGCGCCACCTCTAGGCGGCAGTAGTATTCTGCATTTTTGATCAAACAAGGCCAGTCCGATATTATCCTGCCGGTGGATGACGACATAGGCCAAGCAGGCTGCGCAACGGCAGGCGAATTGGTACTTGCTGATATCTTTGCTGGCATAGGCCATGGAGCGGGAAGCGTCTACCAGTAAATGCACCCGGAGGCTGGTTTCTTCTTCGTACTGTCGGATATAAAGGCGTTCATTGCGGCCAAAGACCCGCCAATCGAGTGTTCTGAGATCATCGCCGGCGACATACTGGCGATGATCTGCGAATTCGACGCTGAATCCTTTCAGGGGGCTACGGTGGGCGCCGGCCAAGGCTCCTTCGACGACAAAGCGTGAGCCAATAGCCAGCTGCCCCAAGCGAGTGATTTCCTGGGGGTTCAGCAAACGTTCGATTCCATCTTTACTGGGCATAAGGCATTTGCTCAAAGCAGTGAGAAGAATGAGGCATCATTCAGTTCTCCCGGGACTAAGGGTTTGCAAAGGAATGAAAAAGCAAAGGGTTCTGCCGGGATGCGGTATTTCTCTTCCGTTTGTGGGCCACAGGAGCTGGAGCCCAGGCCGCATTGCTTGTAGTCCAGATGCAGTACAATATCACTGCGTTCGCTTAATTCATGTGGATGGCGGGCGCTGGTAAAATCTTCCGGTGCATATCGGTGGGCGCTGAAATTCATCATTGGTTCTGCGACGAAGAGCATGCCGGCCTGGTGCAGATCATGGAAAGCCACTCTGCGAACTTCGCTTCGGTTCCCATTTTCCTGTGGGAAGATATATTTGCTGTAGAGTTGATCGACGCTCATTTTGTAGAGTCCGACGCGCTGTGCGGTTTTGGAATCCTGGTAAGATTCGCCGGGGCCCAGGCCGAACCAGATGACGGACGCGAGGTCGTCCGGCAGCAGGAGCTGTAGTCCCAGGCGTGGGAAATGTGGCATGCCGGCATCCGGGATGCCTTTGATGCTTACCTGGAGTGTGCCATCGGGATAAAAAAGATATTGGTATTCACAGGCAATTCCGTGTTTCAGCACTGGTGCTGCGATGCGTGCAAAAACTTTGATTTCGACAGCTCCGGAATTGCCATCGGTGTTGGTTATGATTTTATCAATACGCTGGCTCAGGTGATCATAACCGGCTTTTTTCCAGATGTTTTCGAACGAATTCGTGCCGCCACCGCGGTCGTTGTCGGTAGGTGCACGCCAGACATTGAACTGGGGACCCCGCTGGAGCAGAGGCCTTCCCGCCCTTTCCAAGGCAGTGATGATCCCCAGCCCCTTATCAAATTCCAGCAGGACATCATTGTTGTATAGAAAAATTTTTTCCGCGTCTTCCTGGCAGTTGGTTTCTGCAAAGCCGGAGCAGTGGATTTGTTTTTTTATGGTTTTGCTCGGCACTTGGAATTGTGCCCAGGCGATTTCATGGCCGCAGCGTGCCCAGAGTGTATCGGTACCCAGCAGGAACGTGACATTCAGGAAGTATTCAGCGTCCGGACAGGTGATGTCTGGCATGGTAAAGGGAATTTTCAGGGTGCCGGATTGGTGAGCGGGCAGTTTTTGTGTGGGGAGGATACCGCTTTGCAGCGGCTTGCCATTTTCGCTGAAACTCCAGGTGATATGCAGATGCGCCAAACTGAGAAAATCATAGTGGTTGGT
>JBAXYW010000165.1:0-8779 GCA_041670605.1 Lentisphaeria bacterium | reverse complement strand
TTTTTGCGGATATTGATGCGGAATCTGTTTGCTTGTCGCCGGCCAGTTTTGAGGCTCATATTACCCCCCGTACCAAGGCAGTGGTGGTGGTGCATTATGCCGCTTATCCAGCGGATATGGATGCGATCATGGCAATCGCTCGCAAGCATGGAATCAAGGTGATTGAAGATGTTTCGCATGCCCAAGGCGGGCTGTATAAAGGAAAGATGCTGGGTACCTTTGGCGATGTCGCGGCCTTTTCGCTGATGAGCGGAAAATCTTTTGCCATTGGCGAAGGTGGAATGCTGCTGACCGATGAGCAAGAAATCTATGAACGGGCTATTCTCTGGGGACATTATGGACGGCATAGCAAGGTGTCCGATGCGGTGAAAGGAAATGCCGGTGGATTGCCCTGGGGGGGCTACAAATACCGTATGCACCAACTCTCTTCTGTTGTCGGACTTGAACAGATGAAGAAATACCCTGCAGAAATGGCTGAAATCGATCAGGCGATGAAGTATTTCTGGAGCCAGTTGCAGGGCTTGCCGGGCATCAAGTGCTGTTATCCTGAATCCAAGGGAAGCACAAAAGCCGGCTGGTATGCTAGTCATGCATTTTTCAATACTGAGGAATTGCAAGGTCTGTCCCTTGAACGTTTTGTAGAAGCCGTGAAAGCGGAAGGCACGCCGATTTATGCGGGCGGCAACCGTCCTCTGCACAAGCATCCCTTGTTCAGTACCCATGATATCTATGGTCATGGACGCCCGACTGCGAGCTTGTATCTGCCCGAAGGAGTCGATCCGAGAGAATTGACCGGTGAATTGCCAGAAACCGATCGTATCAACGGGCGGATTTTCGGCGAACCGTGGTTCAAGCATTATCGTCCCCAGAAAATTTCCCGTTACGCAGAGGCAATTCGTAAAGTACTGGAGAACTATGAAGAATTGCTGCCTGGTGATGAACAGCGGGGCAGTGACGGCAATTGGGCTTTGACCCATCGAAAGGGATGAAGCCATTTGCATAACGTATGTTGCAACTAATAGGAAAGCGCCTTGTCTAACTCTGAAGAATGGCGCTTGGAAAAGCTTTTTTCAGCCACAGGGAAATAATCCCCGTTTGAATCCGTTAACTGCATGAGACTTTTTTTTCTGAATCCGCCTTGGCTGGATTCAGGGCACGAATGAACGTTTACTGATTTCTCCCCCCCATGGTTAATTTTGTCAGAACCATTTCAACTGCGGTATGCTGGAGCCGGCAAGCCTGCTATGTCGTCCGTTTGCAGCGTCTTCGGGATAAATTCAAAGTACTGGCTTGCTGGCAAGCACAAGTCAGCAAAGAACAGTCTTTGGCAGAACTCATTGCTCTTGGAGTGAAAAGTGTTGAGGCTGCCGATCAGGAATTCATAGTCGCTGGTGCGGAGAATTCCGGCTGGGGGACGGCAGACTTGCTGATGCCGGTCTTATCCGGGGTGGAAATGAATAATGCTTTGCAGTTTGAATTGCGTAAGCAGACTCCAGTTGCGACGGAAAAATTGCGTTGGGGTTACCGGATTACCGGGAGTTTGGGCAAGGACAATCGCAGCCAGGTTCGTCTTTTTTATATCAAGGATGACGAATGGCTGCGCTGGTGCAATGCCTTAAAGGGGCTTTCTCATGTCGATGTTATTCTGCCTGCACAATTGGCGTTGGATCCTTTATTTGCCGAAGCGGATTGTTTTTTTCCCGAGGAGACCGGAACAACGGGCTACTGGTATCGGCGGGTGAATGAGGCTCGGGTGATCGTCCGTAGTGAAGACAAGCAGGACTTAACCCTGGAACAGGCTTTTCCGCCAATCAACCGCTTTTTACTGGGACCATTGCAGGATAAATCGTCCGGTGAACAGCTTGCTTTTATCCCTGCTTTGCTGGCTGCTTCTTATGCTTTGACGCGTAATTCCAACCAGGATCAGAACACCCTGATTCCCCCTCCGGATACCCTGAAGGCACACCGCTTTATCGCCAGTAAAATCCTTGCCTTCGGTTTGTTGTTTTTTGTCTGTATCACGCTACTATTGGGGCTGGCGCGTCAGCTGCAGGCAAGGGCGGCTCATCTGCGTAGAATTGATACAGAAATTGGGCAAGTCCGGGCTCAGCTGAAAGCATTGCAGGCAAACCATGGCGGCACTATGGAAAAAGAATTTGTTGCGATTCTCGAACAGGAATTGAAGGATAATACCCGGCAGATGCCAAGCTTTCCGGAAGTCCTGTTGGAATTGACTACCCTGATTGAGCCGCCGACCTGGGCGTCATCCCGAATGGAATGGAATGCTGGGCAAATCTCGTTGCAACTGCAAAGTTCTCATCGCGACCTCGAACTGGCTGGCAAACTGGAGGAGTCCCCGCTTTTGGGCGATGTCCGGGAATTGTCATCCTCTTACAACCAAGGGACTTATGTTTCGCGTTTTGCTCTAAATGCCCGCTATGACACCCCGGATGAAAAAGTGGAATTTGAGCAGCGCAGAGCCAAACGTCTGGAAGAACAGCGCCAGCGAGAGCAGGACAAAGCTCTACAGCAACAACAGGAAAACTTGGAAAAGGAAGAATCGGAGATCCCGGCTGCGGAAGAGGCGGAAGAAGTCGCCCCGGCCGAGCTTCTTGAAACGGAATAGACTCCGGAGACCGGCAAAGTCGGAACGATCCCCGGAAATTTTGTGGAATTGATGATTTCATATGGCAAGCATCTCAAAAAATAATCGTCGGCAGTTCATTTTACTGGTATTCATGTTGATTATCGGTGCTTTGTTGGCGAAGCGTTATGTGCATTTTTCGCTTCCGACGTCTGGCCTGCTTGAGGAACGGTTGCAACAGCTGGAATCTTTGCGCAGTGATTTAAAAGTTGCCGGCAAACAAGCCGACGATCGGTTGCAGGAAGTGACGGCCATGCAGACTCTGGCTGCTCCGTACTGGTTTTCCAGTGGTCAGCGGGCATTGGTTGATCAGGAGATCAACAAGGAGTTTGGCAAGCTGCTCCGGCAGGCTCAATTGCCTGCCAATCAGAAGGTCGATATTCAACGCAGCAAGTTGCCTGGGGTGAATCATATTCAGGAAGTCCAGATCCGACTGGAATTGCGGGGCGTCAGTATGAAAGAAGTCAGCCGGCTTTTCCAAGAAGTGTATAAATACGGGGAAAAATTAAGCTGGAATTATTGTCGGATCGAGCCGGATAATCCTCGCACACCCAAAAATGTCAATCTTTCTGCTCGTTTACAGGCTCTGGTATTGGGCACTGAGGCTGTGGATTATCTCAATCAGAATCCGGCTGCAGGGTCAGAAAATAACAGAGGAGCTGCTGCGTTATGAACCGTTTCTCCTGGTTTATTTTAAATATTCTTTTGCTCGCTGTTGCGGCCAGCAGCTGGGTTTTGATGCGGAAACTTTCCGTACCGGAGTTGCCGGAAATTACGCAGGAAGAAAAAGTTTCCCGGGAGGGTAAAATGGCTCGTTCGGAAGTGGTTTTGACTGATCGCAAGCGTCCGGCTCAGTTATCTCTCGAAGAATTATGGGAAAAATCCTTGTTTTGCCCGGAGCGTACCGAACGAAATGACAGTGAAGGTGGCACGGAAGCTGCCGCCCAGCCGGCTGAAAAATCCGAATTTGAATTGACCGGGATTGCCTGGATGGGAGCTCCTGGTGAAGTGAAACCTGTGGCCGTGATCAAGCAGCAAAAACAACCCCCGCCCCGCCCGGTGTCCAGACGTGGCCGGACAATTACCACTCGTGGACGCACCGCCACAAGGACAGACTCTGTGAACGAGCAGGAAGCAGAAAAACCGCAAAAAGTAATTTTTGCGGTTGGGGATCTGATCAACGATACCGGTTATACTCTGAGCGAAATCAATACCAAGGAAAACAGTGCGCTCTTGGTACGTGGCAGTGAACGCATCGAACTGAAAATTGACTTTGGCAGCGATGCGAGTTTACAGCGGCGGGATGTCGCAGTAGACGAAGCTGCAAATCGGCAGAAACAGCGCGAGGCCGAAGAAAAACAAAAAGCCGCTGCCCAAGCCGCCAAACCGGCGGATGCGGCCGCCAACGCGGCGGCCAATGCGGTGGGACAACCCCCGTCACCTCCAAATGCTTCAGGAACCGGAGGAACTCGTGTAACGCCAGCCAATCGGAGTTTGCCAGCAACGGAGATCCGGCAACGCACGACTCCCGGTACCGATTCGGCAAGCGGAACCAAGGCTGTATCCAGTTCACAGCAACAGCGTCTTCAGCAACTTTACCGGGAAAATGCAGAACGCAGGGCGAGGAGTAGCAAATGAGTTTTCAGTCCGGTAACCGGGGATTGTTAGTTGTAAACTGTAAGGATCACCCCCACACAGGAGTGTCCACCAGCGACAATTTGCAGGATGAGTTTTACGAATTAAAGCTAAGGTTTTGTCTATGTTCAGTTCAATGATCAAAAAAACATTTTTAATCCTGAGTTTAGGAGTCCTCTTCTGGGGAGGCTGTAAAACCGTCGAGCATGAAGGTTTTGTCGCTAAAGACAAAATCTTTAACGAGAATCTGCCGGAACCCAAGCCGCTCCCGTTTCAGCAGATTACGTCTCGAACGGCCGAAATGATGGATGAAACCCCATTGGCAGTCAGCAGTGACACTGAGGTAAAAAATCCCTCGATCGAACGGAAACTGGATATGCCGGCTCGAGTTTCTTCCAAGGAGGGGGATTCCTTTGCGGCTTCGGAATATCCGGATAATCTGATCAAAGGGGTGCCGGATCCCGAGACGGTTCTCGAGGTCGGATTTGTCTTCAATGGCGACTCGATTGACGTAGTGACCAAAACCTTTGCTTCGGAGAATATGCTGAATTTCAGCTATCTGGTGGATCCCGCCGTCAAAGGGGCGATCACCATGGAAATCAAGACGCAAATGACAGCACGGGAGACTTGGGCGACTTTTGAGCATATCCTGTGGCTGGCCGGAGCCTATGCTTCCAAAAACCCCGGATTTGTCCACATCCTCCCCTTTGACAAGATGCCGAAAGAACGGCGGATTTTTGCGGATCATGAGATCCAGCCCAATGTAATTGTGGATTTTCTCAATATTCGTTACAAGAAGAGCGCAGATATTTCGAATTTGATTAAGCCTTTTCTGACGGATGGCGCCACCGTCACGGATTTGGTGGATTCCAATACCTTGATTGTGGTTGAGGCTCCTGCCAACATTAATAAAATCCGTGAGTTGGTTAAACGTCTCGACAATAAAGGCGAACGAGCTTGGCCGGTGAAATGTTTTTCCTGCCGGGATGTCGATGCCGAGGAGCTCACAGCGGAATTGCTTTTGCTGCTACCCATCTTAGGACTGCCGGTAGCTACCGGAACCGGCAGCAGCGGCGGAGCGATTAAAATTACTGCACTGCCACGCATCGGTATCATTGTCGTTTCCGCAGCACTGGAGGAAGTCGTCGACGAAGTCGGCAATTGGATCCGCTCCCTGGATCGCTCGGATATGATGGATCGTGAAGAAATCTATTTTTATAATGTCCGGCATAGCACGGTGGAAAAATTGAGCGCTTCCTTGGATGCCTTCTTCAATACGGTTACCAGTGCCAGCCCCTCTTCTGCATCAACGACCAAAAGTACATCCTCGAAAGCTTCTGCTACCAGTGGCAGCGGTTCCACGACCCCATCCAGCAGTACGACGACTGCAGGGCGGAACAGTACGCAGACCCGTAACACGGGATCGACCGCCCGAACAAGCAATTCAGGCAGCAAAGACGAGGGCAAAAATTCTCTGACTACCACGGTTTTTGATACGGAGGTGATTGTCTATACGGATGATGAGAGCAACCGGATCACTCTCAAGACGACACCACGCACATGGAATCTGATCAAGCTTTTTCTGGAACGGCAAGATGTGCCGCCAAGACAGGTTGCCATCCAAGCTATTATTACAGAAATCAAGCTGGACAAGAGCAACGAATTCGGTATTAGCTATAGCCTCGAACGTGCCTTTCTGAACGGCACTTTGGCCGCTGGTACCTTCGGTGCAGATACTGTGCTGAAGTCTTCGGCTGCCGGCAGCTTGATCGGAGGGGGAACCACGACGACGACCGATACAACAACCACGACGGCCGGAGATACGTTGAACGCCTTGACTTCAACCGGTCTCGGCTTGCTCTTCAATAATAAGGCCGGTGATACACTTGCCTTTCTGAAGGCTTATGCCGGTGAAGGCAATACCAGGGTGCTCTCCGAACCGCAATTGGTGGTACTTAGCGGTGCCGAAGGCTTCATGCAGGCTGGTGAATCTGTCCCAATCGCTTCAGAATCTACGTCTTACACAGACAGCAATGGTAATTTTAGCACTAATTTTGAGTACCAGGACGTCGGTGTGATCATGACGGTGACTCCTTACATTACTGCCGGCCACGATGTACGCATGATCATCGAACAAGAGGTCTCCAGTGTTTCCAAAAATGCCGATACGACGAATCCGACGATTTCGAAAAAGAAAGTTTCTTCCGAACTGGTGGTTGCGGATAATTCTACTTTGTTGATGGGCGGTATGATCCAGAATACCAATACGAATGGGCGTTACGGAATTCCTCTGTTGAAGGATATTCCTTATCTGGGTTTCCTGTTTGGCTACAACAACATTTCTAATGTCCGCACCGAATTGCTGATCCTCTTGACGGTCAATGTTCTGGATTCAAAACATCCGCAGGAGGAGTTGGTTCGGCGCTATAAGGCTTCTTTGGAAGAAATTGCGAAGAGTCGCACCGAGCTGTATTAAGTGCGGTTCTTGGGGCAGGCGAGAGGCATAGGCTTTGTCCCGGTCTGCAATTCCAGTCACCCCTTGCTGAAAAATCCGGCAGTACCATGATGGATAATGCGCACGAACAACTTGAACCGACAACGGCATCCGCTGGAAGCGTCGCCGGTGGATTCCAGGGCGAAGCCCTGATCGAACGGATCCAGCAGGCCTTGAAAAGCAAAATCCGCAGTGCTACTGATGACGAGTTGAAGTGCGGAACAGCTCCTCTGGATCAAGCCTTGGTCGCCACTGGCAAAATCGAAGAAAGCGTCCTGCTGAAAATTTATGCGGAAGCTTCTGCTTTGAACCTGCTCGATGAACAGGAAACCCGTGAAGTCAATTTCTATCCGGAAGTCACTTATGATTTTCTGAATACAGAATGTTGTTTGCCCTTGGCTTGGAGCAATGAGCAGGCGGTATTGGCAGTAGCTTCCCCTTATTCAATTGGGCGCTTGTCACTGCTCTGGAAAAACTTTTATGAAGCCGAAGTGACTTATGTCCTGGCTCGGCGTTCGTTCATTGAAAGATATATCAGTTCACTGTATGATCGCCCAGATGAAAGTGAGCAGGGCGTCAACTGGGATGCTAACAGCGAACAGGCTTTGCGCGACCTTGCCAAAGAAGCACCAATCGTACGGTTGGTTAATGATATTTTTACCCGTGCTCAGGAAACCGGCGCCTCAGATATCCATATTGAGCCCGGAGAAAACGATGTCGCAGTGCGTTTCCGTATTGATGGCTTGTTGCAGGTGATTCTACGTCCCCCGAAAAATCAGTATGCTGCCATCGCTTCGCGAATCAAGCTTTTGGCCGGCATGAATATTGCGGAACATCGGCTGCCTCAGGATGGGCGTATTGAGCTTACCGGCAGCAATATGAATGCGATCGATGTGCGTGTGAGCACGGTTCCCAGCATGCATGGTGAAAGTACCGTACTGCGCTTGCTGCAGAAGGATCCGGCGGTTTTTGAATTGGGGAAAATTGGGCTGCTCCCGGATACCATGAAAGAGTTGGAAAAGCTCTTCAATATGCCGCATGGCATCATTCTCGTGGTCGGCCCGACCGGCAGCGGGAAAACGACAACGCTTTACTGCATCATGAATATTCTGAATGCGGATTACCGGAAAATTATTACGATTGAAGACCCGGTCGAATATCAGCTGGAGGGTTTGACTCAGATCCATGTCCGCGCGAATATCGGCCTGAGTTTCGCCAATGGGCTGCGAGCCATCGTCCGCCAGGACCCGGATGTCATTTTGGTCGGCGAAATCCGCGACCGGGAAACAGCCGAAATTGCAATCCATGCCGCCTTGACCGGACATCTTGTCTTGAGTACGCTGCATACAAATGATGCAGCCGGAGCAATTAGCCGCCTGATCGAAATGGGCGTAGAGGGCTTCCTGATTTCATCCGCCATGCTGGCTGTGGCATCGCAACGTCTGGTGCGGAGAATCTGCCCGGAATGCCGGGGCAGCGGAAAGGTGGTCGTTGAGCAGGAAGAACGACGCTGCCGCAATTGTCTGGGCAGCGGCTATCGGGGACGAATTGCCATTTTTGAATTGATGGTCATCAATGATGCATTGCGCGCTGCGATCAACAGTCATAAGGATACGTCCGAAATTACCAATATTGCCCGCCGTAACGGCATGCGTACCCTGAAAGAGGACGGCGACCAGAAAGTCGCACAGGCGCTGACCACCGCCTCCGAAGTCGCCAGAGTCTGTAAACTCGACCTGGGGGACTTGTGAGTAAGTCGATCTCCTGCTATCAATTCCATTGTAAGCCATTATAAGAAACTGGCAGTGTCCTCTTCGTTTGCCGTTTCCAAGTCTGCTACGATCGACTTTTAAGGAGTCTGCGACGAGTTTTGCTACAGTTCTAGTGTGCGATGTCAGACGCCATATAATTGTTCCGGAAATTACGCCATATAAGAGGCCGGGGCAATGTATCGTTCCGGAACAATTAACTGTCATGAATATCTGATTTTGTTGTATTTCTTCAAT
>JBAXYW010000164.1:0-8859 GCA_041670605.1 Lentisphaeria bacterium | reverse complement strand
GGCCACATTCTGGGGAGAATCCGGGGACGGGGGAGCGGGCTTAAGCCTGAACTACAAACGTACGCATCCGACGAACGTACCTGTCCCGAAATGACCTCCTGGCGCAGGGTGGAATCTTTCGGGTTCGGGGGCGGGAACGAATCCGGAGCTGGAAGCTCCGGCCACATTCTGGGGAGAATCCGGGATGCAAGCATGTACTACAAATGTACATGAACCCAATGTATTAGATAAGTTGCTTACAGCATTTCTTCCATAAAAAAACAAGAAACTGGCTAACATGTAGTAGTGTAACCCTGTTTTGAACCACGCCGTATTTTCAGGAGGCAAAGCAATTATGGTGGCAGTAAAGACCTTGCAGGAACATCTCAATTTTGTTGAGGCGACAGCGCGTTTATCCTTTCATTTTTCTTGGCATCTGCAGTCTCAATTGCCGGATGAGACGCTCAGTGACATCATCCGGAAGCATACGATGTTGTATTACCATTTGTTGAATCTTCCGGCTGACCAGCCGCGTCCGGAACTCGTGGCGGTTCCGGCTGCCGGCGCGGAAGAATTTGAACAGGCGATGTGGTCGTTTTGCAAGGATTTTATTGTTGAGAAGGCGACGGCCTTTTATCCTGATTCGATTGGTATGCCCGGGTACATCAATAAACCACGCTACCAATGGAATTGCGGCAGTTTGAAATATGATCCGCCGCATTTAGAACTGCCGGGGTACTGTGTTTTTCATATTGCCAATGGGACAGCACCTTTATCAATTTTTGATGTCCCCGGACATCTGCTGGAGTGTTTTGAAAAGCTGATCCGGGACAGTGAGAAAGAATATGGCTATACGACTCTCTATACCATGACTTGGCTGAACGACAGGAAAGACTTCCTGTTCTATTTTCCTGAAGAATGGCGCGAAAACCTCACCCCTTGGGAAAAACGTATCCCGGGCTGGAGTATCGGTGACTGGGGACAACTGCTGACCGCACGAGGCTTACTGAACCCCAAAACCGCGGCTTTTGTCCGCGAAAATGGCTATCTGAAATATTGCAGTCGCAAATCCTACTGCTCGTACGAAAATATGAAGCTGCACTTGCGATTTCTCAGGGAACATGGAGAAAGCAGTTCCGCGGACTGATGGGTATATTTTTTTATTCCTCATCGACGTCGTAGCTGATCTGGAAATTACTGGTAATACGTTGAATTTCATCGATTGAGGTTGCTCCCTGTGCGACTTTTTCCCAGCCATCTTGGCGGAGGACTTTCATGCCTCGTTCGATTGCGGCTTTGCGCAGTTCGCTGGTGCCGGCGTGTTCTGCGACCATATCCTGAATTTCATCATTGAGCAGGAAGAATTCATAGACGGCGATGCGTCCCCGGTAACCGGTATGGTCGCATTCGCTGCAGCCGTTGCCTTTCCAGGCTTTTACGTCTTCGGGGGCAAGGCCGGTGCTTTCGGCGATTTCCGCCCGTATCCGGCGGGGGATCATTTCATCTTCCGCTTTGCAATGTGTGCAAATTTTGCGTACGAGCCGCTGAGCCACCGCGGCGACGAGTGCGGAGGCGACCAGATAGGGTTCGATGCCCATATTGATCAGGCGATTGACTGCACCGACAGAATCATTGGTGTGCAGTGTTGAGAGAACAAGATGCCCGGTAAGGGCGGATTGGATGGCAATATCTGCGGTTTCATTATCGCGGATTTCACCGACCAGGATGATATCCGGATCATGCCGCAGGATGGAGCGTAGCGCGCTGGCAAAGGTCAAACCAATTTCCGCATGCATCTGAATCTGGGAAGTCCCGGTGAGCTCATATTCAACCGGGTTTTCAACAGTGATAATTTTCCGTTCCGGATAATGATTTCGGACATAGGCCAGTGCGGCATAGAGGGTAGTGGTTTTACCGCTGCCGGTGGGGCCGGTCACCAAGACGATGCCATGCGGCATCGAGACCAGTTTGGTCAGCAGAATCAGTTGATATTTGCTTAGGCCGAGATGGCTCATTTCGATGAAGATGGCGCTGCTGGTCAGCACGCGCAGACAGACCGTTTCGCCGAAACGGGTCGGGATAATCGAGATCCGTAGGTCGGTGGATTCACCACCTCTGCTCAGCCGGATTCGGCCATCGTGTGGAAGGCGTTTTTCCGCAATATTAAGTCTGGCCATGATTTTGATACGGGAAATGATTGCGTCATGCAGTTCGACCATACCGGGGGGGGTCGGGATTTCGCGCAGCATTCCGTCGATCCGATAGCGCACCTTGACCTGTTCCCGGAAGGGTTCGATGTGGATGTCGGTGGCATGTTGCCGAATGGCATCCGAGATAATTTCATTGACCAGTTGGATGATGGACGCGTCACTGCTGTCATCCTGATCGATGTTTTCGACATCCCGGTCATCGAAGGTGCCTTCGATCTCTTCAAGCTGCAGATTTTTTCGATCCTGGCGGATTTGGATGACTTTTTCAGCGCCCAGGCCATAGAGACGTCGGAGTGTTGTGCCGATTTCAATAGGAGTGGCAATTACCGGCTCAAGTCGCAAGCCTAAGAGCAGACGTAAATTTTCCCGATCCCGGATGCCTGGGGGATTGGCGAACGCTACCTTCAGGGTTCCGCGTTCCAGCTGCAAGGGCACAAACTGGTAACGAAGGGCAACTTTGGCGGAGACTTTTTGGACGGCGGCATCCGAGATTTCTTCATTTCCTAGTTCAATAAAGGGGATGCCGCTCGTTTGACTTAGGGCTTGATATACGACGGCTTGATTGGCAAAGCCCAATTCAAGGATGGCCTGTTGTGGTGGAATCTGCGCCCGGCGCATGCGTCGTCGCACCTGTTCGACCTGTTCTTCGCTGAGATGTTTTTGCTGGAGAAGGATCCCCAGCAGATCGCTTCCTTCCAGACCGCTATTTTCTGTCAGGCCAAACTGATTCATTCGATTGTCACTTTCGTATCTTTGTTTCGCATCAGAATGATTGTTTTCTGATCCGGATCTTGCAAGGTCAGATTGTGTTCATCAAAGGAAACAATCGTAAAAAGGTCATGAAACTTTTCGCCGACCGGCAGAGAATTCGTGATGGTTGTATTGTTTTCAGCGGAATCTGTGGCGCGGATGAAAGCCAGTTCGGCATTTTGCAGTCCCTTATATAAACCCCGATAAGTCAGAGTAATGATTCTGGGCGGTGTTTTTTTGATCGGAGGTGTAGGGGGAACTGGTTTTCCCTTGTCAACAGGAGGGGGTGTTTTTACGGTTGCAACATTATCGTTATTGTTGCCTTTCGGCGGGAGTTTGTTTTCCGGTTTGTCTCGTACCGACATTTTACGTCGGAAGGCCATGGGATTGACGTTTTTTTCCATTTGAACGGGTTGCAGGAAGGCCATTGTGTCAGTCTGTACATAATTCGGGATTGCTGGCAGAGTGCCGGACTGGCTGATGTTGCCTTCTTGGTCAGCAGGCCAGAGCAGGATCAGAAAAAACAGAGCGCTCCCTGCTGCTGTGATCAGTAACAGGGTCTTTTCCCATTCTTTCAGTAAATTATCAAATCGATTCATAGCGGCCATTCATGGTATAAGCGCGGGTTGTGTTGGCTTTGTTAAAAACTGTGGCAGCTTTATGCTCCTGGCGGCAGGATGGGCAACGATTGTTTCCGGTACGCTTTGCTTTGTTCTGTTGTTGGTCGATAAAAGGAAGAGCAGACCACAGTAACTTCTAGCTGATTGAAGTACATATTGCCTTCCTCATCGCTGACCCTGCTGGCTGGTGAAGTATCCGTCAGCATTTCCATCTGTATCATGGGCAGAAACACTGGTGCGCTTTGCATCGCCGCAGTAAAGGCGAGAAAGTTTTCCATGGACCCGCGGACCGTGAGACGCACTGGAAATTCTAGCAGGTAGGGGGCTTTGTCTTTTTCGTCCAGAAGGTAACTCCGTTCCGGCAAAACGGATATTTTGGCTGCATAATATTGATTATGTGAGCCGGTTTTGACGGTGCGGTCTTCACAAATTTTTAGTTGATGTTCAAGCGCAAGGCTGACCAATTTTTCCGCTGTCCAGACTTTGAGCAGCATTTTGAATTTATCGGGTTCGACCGTCGACTCATCCATTCCGAAGATGAATTGATCCAAGTAGAGTTTTTGATTTTGAAAAGTGGAATGCATACGGTCATATTGGTCTTTGTATTCGATCTGGGATGCTTTGTTGATGAAAAGAGCCGCATTTCCGTACTCGTTATTGATTTTGTCATTAAAAAGGCTGGTGGCTTGTTTCAGAATTTCATCACTGTAATTTTTCAAACCACTTTGCTTGTTGTTACCGATGATTTTCTGATAATTGGCGAGCATGGTTTGCAAGCGTTCCGAGTCTCTGGGCCAGGGGGATTCCTTGAGTTTTTTTTCGGTACGAGTAAAATCATCTCTGGTTTCCTGGAGTATTTTCCATTTGGGTTGCAGGAGAACGAGGTAGACAAAGATTGCGGCAATGACTGCAGCAAAGGCGGTCATTAGCAGATTTCGGCAGGGGCTTGGCCAATCTTGGTAGCGATGAGTCATATCGTAGCATCCAAAAGCAAATGTGAAAAAGCAGGCAAGTGACGGATCTGAAAAACCAAGTGCTGAAGAGTCGTTTTGAAATAACCGTTACATCGCTTGCACTTTGGGACGCGATGTGTTGTCTATGTTATTTCATAACAACTCTTCATCTTCTTCTTGTTTTAGGTGGGGGTGGTGGCGGTTTTTGAATGATTTTATTTTTAAATGGGAGTTGAATGCGGAAATCATGGTAATTCAGTTGCTGGAGTTGTTTTGCTCTGCGAACCTGAACGAATTCCTGCCAGGGGCGGAAAATTTCTTGGCTGTGTGTTTCATCCCAGTCACTGAACCAGTCGGCGCCGACAAAAAATTGTCCCGCATTAATTTTATCAAGAATTTCTTTTGTGGCTTCGTATTTACCTTTATCCGGGGGGACGACGCAATATCCCCCGACAATCATTTTTTTCAGCAAGGGGATTTGGAAAACCGGGATTTGATTTCCAGCAGTGGGGATTGAATCTACGTTTTTTTCGGGGCTTGAGAAGATGTTGACGGATTTCTTTTCAACGATGGTTGGCGTTGGTTTTTCCGGGGAATTTTTAGTGGCTACGTGGTAGCTGAATTCGTCGGCGAGGTAGATGCACCAGCCTTCTTTCTGGCCGGGCGTATCAGCCATAGCCTGCTGCAATTCCAGTAAAGTTGTCATGAACCGTTGGGGACGGCTGCCGCTCTCCACCAGAGGAATCAGCATTTTCTGGTAAAATCCGATTTGGTTTTGGGCATCATCCAGTCGTGGGACCAAATTGTCGCAGAGATTCAGTTCAGCGACTTTTGCTTCCATTTGCGTTTGTTCGCGGGTGACATGAAAGTAGAACCAGAGCAGAAAGATCAGCAGGGTAAGGATTAGGATGGCCGTTGCTCCGCGCAGATAAGGCAAACGGGCTATTTTGTTTTGCTGCCAGCGCAACAAGTTTGGAATGAGTGAAATGTTGCATCCCGCCTGGCCGATTCCCTGCAGAGCCAGTCCCAAAGCAATGGTAAGCGAAGGATCCGGCTGATTTGCGTCCTCCGTGTCCTTGTTGACAACAGAAGATTTAACGCCGAGGATTTCGACCGGGCAAGCGTAGGTTCGTATCAGATGTGCATTCAAGCCCCAGAAGCGAGCACCGCCGCCGGTCAACCAGATTTTACCCACAGGCAGGTTTTGAAATTCTGGCGGTTCGGACTGGTGCCAATGCTCCAGGGCGGTACGAATTTCATTTTCCAGTTGTCGCACGGCCGGAAGGAATGGGCTGGCGGGGTTGCTCCAGTCCGGCTTATAGCTCATTTTTCGTGTTTCGGCTTCATTTTCAGAACAGTTCAGTTCCTGAGCGAGCAGTTTACTGAAACGGCGGGAGCCAAACATCAGGCTGCTGACATAGAGAACCTGTCCCTGGGTAACAATGGCCAGGGTGGAATTCTCGGTGCCCAGATCGATCAGCAACTGGACTGCTGCATTTTCCTTTTCCCGTGGATTCAGGAAGAAGAAGGCATTGACCAGAGCCAGCCCATTCATCCCCATATCCTGCAGATTAACTTGAATCTCCTGGAGTTTCCGCGCCTGTTCATTGACTGCGGATTCCCGGCAGATCCCAATCAAAACGGGGTTTTTGCGTCCGAAAGCCGGCTTCAGTACCTGATAGTCATGGATGAAACTTTCATCAGACAAGCCGGAGAGTTGGGCGGTTTCATTGCGTACCAGTACCTCAAGGGTATCAGAACTGATCCCAGTTGGGAAATCCGTGATCTGGGGCGTGGTCAGAAATTGTGGCAGGCCGGCGCAGGTACTGAAGGCATTCAGTTTTTTTTCTTGCAGCCAGGTGGCGATGCTGCGATAGAGTTCCTTGTCGTCCAGAATGGCTTCTTCCCAGATGGAAAAAACTTCTTTTCGGGTGATCACCAGCCCTTTGGCACGGTGTTCCAGAAGGATCGCCTTGACTTCGTTTTGACCGATGTCAAGACCTAAGGCAGATTTGTTATTTTTCCATTGCATGTAAAATTTATCGGATGATGAACACAGAATAATTATTGGGCAGGAGCAGAAGGACTGCGAACCTTAAGGTATTCCCCGCTGTTATTGACGACTGTCGCAGTGACAAAGATTAGCAGATTGGTAGGAATTGATGTCGTCTCCGTGCGGCGGAATAAGATACCCAGCAGTGGTAGGTCGCCGAGAAATGGGATTTTTTTCACGTTGCTATTTTTGCTGTTGGTAATCATTCCGCCCATGATAACGGTTTCTCCGCTGGAGACCCCAACTGTTGTCATTACTGTTTGTTCATGGGTGCGAGGTAGTTTGATCTGACTCAAGCCACTCGATGTTGAATCGGTGTCAGAATCTTCTTCTTCTTCGCTATCTCCGGCAGTAAGATAGTTTTCCCAGCCGCGGAATTCAACAATCGCTGGTTTGAGTCCGAGTAAAACCGTTTTACCGTCATTGCCGATATTGACTTTAACATCGAAGGTGATGCCCACTGGTAGTTCGGTCGGAGTGCCAGTGGGTACCAGTACGTCGATCTCTCCGCGGAGATCTCCCTTATCAACGGTTGTGACATCGTATTCTTCAAAATAGTAGTATTTATCGCCTTTTCGGATGCGGGCTGTTCGGTTATTCATGACGGTGACCCGGGGAGCGCTGAGGGTGATGGCGGAATTTTTCTTTTCAATGGCACTGATCAGGACGTCAAAGGTGCGGTCTCCGATGACTCCGCTCAGGGTCAACGCTCCGTTTCCCACTTCATTGGCGGCAGCCGAGGCAGCCAATGTGCTGAAGAAATCGCTGACCTGGACGGCGCTTTTGCCGTGGGTGCCCAGGGGGTCGGCAGTACTGGTATCGGCGGCTTTTCCGCCGCTGAATTTGGTCCATTCCACGCCGAGGTCGCGCAGATCATCCTGGGAGACGGTGATGAATTTGGCTTCAATAACCACCTGGTATGGCGGTTTGTCAAATTCTTTGACTATGTTTTCTACTAGACGGAGGTTTTCGCGGGTGTCACGGATCATCAGGATGTTGCGGTTACGAAAAATTCGGAAGGCCGCTCCTTCCGGGCTGGCTGCGAAAAAGGTAGTGAGTGCTTCTTCGAGGTCATTGTCTTCTTCGTCGACAGGGGTGGCGAGTTCTCCCAGTTCAGAACCTGGTGCTGCACTGCCGCTAGGGACTTTTGGAATCATGCCTTGTCTTAGGCGCATGATGCGTGTTTCCAACTGGGCGCCGCCCTCTTCTTCGCCTTTTGTGATCCAGATCAGATTTTCGCCGAGGTGGAATGCGATTCCCATATTGCGAGCGATATAGGAAAAGAGCTCTTTCAGGGGGACATCCTTGACACTGATGCTGAGTTGTTTACCGGATTCCAGGGCGTCGTCAGCAACTACGTTCAGGCCTTCACGGCTCAGTACTTGGATGAGTTCCTTGACGCCAGCTTTATCCATGGTGACGGAAATTTTTCGGTTGACCAATTCTTCCATAGCGCCAGCAGGGAGCTCATTGGGGGGCAGATCCGAGTCAATGACGACGACTTTTTCATAGGTAGAGGGCAGGAATAAGCGGTTTTCCGTTTCTGCCAGCATGTTTTGATGGCTTAAATCTCCCTTGCTTTTTTCAGCAAATTGTTGGCGGGCATTTGCAATGAGCTGTTTCAGGGTATTGATTTCCTGGTCATACCCGGTCAATTGCTCTAACAGCAATAGGTCTTGCTCCGCCGCATCGATTTTTCCCTCGTCGATTTTTTGGCGAATTTGTTCAAAACGCCCGATAATGGCGTTGTTCAATTCCAGCTTCGCATTTTCTTCCTGGACTTTTTGAATCGCCTCATCATTGGGATACTCTCCATTGAAAAAGTCCAGCTTGCGAGACGACATATGGCAAGAGGACGTGAAAAGCGCAACGCTGAACAAGAAAAAATAGAACACGTTTCTCATAAATTAACCCTGTGTTGGGCGACCAGCCGATATGTTGAGGCAAAAAACAACACAATTATTACTGAAAACAATGTATTACATTAACGCATGTAAAGGTGGAATTATTGAATAATATATTCCTAATCTACAAATTCCGCCGAATAAGCAGATAAAAAAGAGTTTTTCTTTAGAGACTCTACCTGAAGCTACGCACAGTGGCACATCTCCGAAGCACTGCCTTTTGGGGATTATTCCACCCCAGGCTGAAGATCGTGTTCGGGAACGGGGAGCGGGCTGAAGATAATGTGTCAATGTCAAGCCGTTTTTAGAGATTTTTCGAGCGATTTTTGAAAAAAGATTTCAGAGTACGGTTTGTCATTCACAACTATGCTTCTCATGATTTGAATCAAT
>JBAXYW010000163.1:0-8892 GCA_041670605.1 Lentisphaeria bacterium | reverse complement strand
CATGGTATTCTTGTCGTCCCTGTTTTAGCAGGTTTTTTTGCAGGGATTGGATATCTTTGTTCAAACGCTTGAGCCGTTTATCGGTGAATATCTCGTCAGCCATCTCCTCAGAAACCTTATCCAAGATTTTTGTAAAAATCGCTATATCCTCCGGTTCACTGATCGTTGTTTGTTCATTCAGATTCTTTTGCAGGCGCTGATCTGCTTCAAGTGCTTTTGCAATACGGACGAACCATGGCTCCAATTCCTTGCCTCTGAACAAAAGCGAATCATTTTCGCTGGTTTCCAACAGCTTTTTCATGGTCTCCTGCTGTTCCGCAAGTTCAGTCTGCAGTTCTTCGTTCAGTTCAGGGTGTTCCTGAAGATACTCCGTGAGCTGTGCTTTTTGCTCTTCCGAGATATCAAGGTCCTTACCCTTGCCCTGAAATTTTTTCCGGAGTTCATCGATACCAAGGCCGATCTTTTGCAGAAAATTGGCGGACTGCTGATCGCGGTCTTTCATCCATGCGTGCAAAGCCTCGCCAAATTTGCAGATCAGGAAAGCGGGAATAGTATCGTTGCCCTCGTCTTTGAACATGATGACCAGATGGGCGCTGTTCAAAATCAGACAGGCATCCATATATCGCTTTTGGGAATAATAATCAGGAACTTGGAGTAACAGCAAATGCGCGATAATTTTCAGATGCATATCGTCAAGAAGAGTGTTTAAAGCACGGGCAGCATAATCCTTAAAACGCTGCGCATCTCTTATGGAAGGCAGGGATCCCTGGCTTTTGACGATGTGCTCAATGTCTTCTTTTTTAAAAAACATTTTTTTAAAGGGAGCTTCCGAAAATAAGTGCATGGCATGTTGGAAAACTTCTGTGGGATTGTCACGATTCCAGATTTCATACTCACCATGGTGCTTACTAAGTCGCTCAATGATCGTCATAATGGCGGTTCTTTTTTCCTCAAATTGTATCTCTGTTTCCAATTTCCAGGTGATTTCATCCAGTTCCCCATTCTCGTTACCTGCCAGTTTTTTTATATTTTGCAATGTTACCTTTGATATTGCCATTTGTATGGCTCTTTGCTGATCTTCCTTCAAACTCTGAATTTCATCCGGGGTAAATCCCGAATGGAAGTCGGCCTGTGCATTTTCCCTGCGCTGTTCCGTTTCGATTTTATCTTGGCAGCAGTGTTTGTATTTCTTTCCACTGCCACAAGGACAGGGATCATTTCTTCTAATTTTTGACATGACTTCGTTCATTTCGTTTTATGTTTTGTTTGAAAAAATCTGCTTCCAAAATGGACTTGTCCGAATGAAGCAGTTTTTTTCCAGGTTGTGGAGTGTACTTCCTTTCCTGGCGGAGATTGCTTACTGTTTTTTACGTTTTTTGATGGGCGGGTTTCCCATGCGTTCATAATAAACAGACAGGTTCGTATCGAAAATCCAAAAGGCGGCTATTGTGTGTTCAAACCACAGCACCGTCTCTTTGTCAAACTCGAGTTTTTGCCGGGCATGGCGCTTCTCGACCTTAAGAAAAATACGATCAAATGGAATGGGATAATACTGTTCGCCTGGACGCAAAGAAATTTCACGAAGTGCGGAGTAACAGACCCGTGCGTCATTGCGGTTGAAACAGGCCTTAATCAGATCGCTGACCGGTTTGCTAAGTTCGTCCCAATGCTGATGAAAGAACACCTGGTAACGATCGCTTACCCTGGCAATGATGAGTGCATTGCGGGATAATGGATCGACACGCGCCAGGTGCCCTTCGCAGATGTTGCACAGCTCCAGGATCTGCATCCGGTTGAGAATTTCCAACCACTCGTCATGAAGATTGAAGTCGACCATATAATCACCCCAGGAACGCTCAAGTTTTACGCTGTTATCGTTATCCAATGTAATACCCTCCATGATAAGAATCCGGATAAATTAGTGACTCCGCTACAATGTTCATAGCATAATATCACAAAATCAGGTGTGCAATCCAGATGCCTCAGGAAAAATTGTGTAAGCGATTGGGGTCGGACTAATGCAAGTTATTTATTGGCAATAGCTTGACTTAAAAACAGCCTGTTTTTAAGAGCTTGTTTTATTGGTGTGCTTGGCAAGCACACATTCCAAAGGATTGCACAAAAAAAGCCCCGTTAGGGTGGCCTCATAACAAATAAGCAGAATACACTTTTTACTAAAGCATGTAAATTTTACAATCGCTATGGGATCGCTGTGAATGAAAGCGAAACCTTTTATCCCGGAACTGATTGGCAACTAGATTATTCCGTCTTTAGGGCAAATCAGAACTCCGAGTAGTCTGCAAACGTGAAATAGGGACAATTTCATTTATCGTCACTGGTGTCAGAAAGTTTGGATTTGTCAAAACTTCTGGCAGGGGTATATATTATAATATTTCCAATAATCTGAAGGTCAAAAATGAAAAAAGCATCTGTTGTACACGTGCCCCGAAAGCGCGGTTCTGCCGTCATCAAGTGGGGCTGCCTGACAGTCGTTATTTTGCTGCTGCTTTGTTTGCTGAGCGTATGGCTGTTTTTCCGCGCTCAGCGGCGGAAATGGACTGATGAGCGTCCCATTCCGGTGGAGCTTCCCTTGGAAGGGGGTTCTCGTCAGTCGGACGGTGCCCGAATTTACCGGGACACCCGGCGTGCCTTCGAAAGCGGCTTTGCACAATCCCTGCATTTTGACAACCGGGAGTTGAATGCCCTGTTGAATCAAGCACCGGAGTTCAAGTCGCTCATTCCCCAAATGGCTCTGCAACTGCAGGAGGACAGCCTGTTGACCCGAATGTCGTTGCCGTTGAAAGGCATCCCCGGCTTTGAAGGGCGTTATCTGAACGGAGACTTCGTCTTTACTGTGCAAATCAATCAGGGCGTACCGCAGCTGATGCTACGCTCAGGCAACGTCCATGGAAAACCCGTACCAGAACACTTTCTGAATCAGATCAACCAGTATGGCCAGAAGGAATTGCTTCGGCGCCTGGAAACACAAACAGATCTCAGCCGGATCGAAAGTCTACGCATTGAAAACGGAAAACTGATCCTGAAACTCCGGGAAAAGTCCCGGTGATGCAGACGGAAATATCAGAACCGTTGGCAGGGCTTATTTTTTCTGACGGATTTTACTGACTTTGAGGTCATCCACCCAGACTTGGTCCTGGGAATCGTGGTTGTAGAGATAGACTCCGCTCCTGTGAACTTCCGGGCCAGTGGTGAAAGTGCCTGCAAGCAGGTGCCATTTCTGGTCACCGGGGATGTTTCCACCCAGGCTGATATAATTGGTCAGTTTTTCATCCTGGCTGTAATTGGATACGCCGACACAATTATGATGTGAGACTTTAGAAACCTCAAAGCCTTTTGACAGAGCTACCGTGATCTGATACGTGGTATTTGCTTCCAGTTGCAGGGGAAATTTATGCAGGCGGTGACCCCCATCTCCTGAAAGACGAAAACTGCGCTTCCCAGTATAAGAATGGTGCAGGTCATGTTCCTCACTCTCAAAATCCAGGTTCAATAGCGGTTCATCATATTCAACCGGACGGGAAGCTTTTGGCAAGGACTGCACAGGAGCCAGAGCGGATTTCTCTGGCTGCGGAATGGAACGGTTGATCTTTCCCTGGGAAATGATCTCCGTACGGCTGAATTCTGCAGTGCGGATGGTCACCGGAATGACGGCAAATTCTTCCGAATCCTGCGCACGCCGCACTTCCACAGAGAGATTTTGTCCGGGTGCAACGCTGACAGTTTGGCTGCGGCTCTCGGCAGTGATCGTAAACTCGCTGTTTTGCGGCAGGAAATTGAAGAGGTCGACGGTAAAGCGGTTGGTATCTTTCTGTTCCAGTACTGCAGTCCAGCTGTGTTCTCCTTTGACCTCATCGACCAGTATAAGAGCTGCCAGTGGGGTTTCCGGAGCAGTGAAGGAAACGGTCTGGTCTTCAACCACAAAAGGCCATGCTTTCGGAGTTTCATGCAGGGCGGCCAAATATGCCCGCCGTACAGTAAAATCCGGCGGAAGTTCGTAGGTGATTTTTCCCGGAGTTCCGGTCCGGTTTGACAGAGTGACGGTAATTGCTTTGCTGCCGGCGTGTTCGATCAGCGAAATTCCCTCCGGCAGCACTTGATGGACATAGGCCTGGATGCCGTCATTGTCGCAGGTCAACCCAATCTGATCCTTGAATATGGCCAGGTTGAGAAAGGGGCTGATGCGCTGGCGCAGACGCAATGCATAATAACCCTGCGAAAAAACAACGCTGAGGTCGAGGCGGTTTCCCAGCAGAAAAGCCTGACTCAAACTTTTTTCCGCCAATGGTTTGCTCCAAAGCCCGTTGCAAGTGCCCTGAAAGAAAATCTGTTCCGGAAGAGTATAGCGGAAAATTTCCGGATTGCGGGCAAAACCTGACAGCAAGAAAAAGAGTTTTGTGCCAAAGACATCTCCCACTCCTTCGGTCAGGGCGCAGAATTCTGGTTCGATCTGGCGCATTTGTTCAAACCATTGATCGAGCCAATCTTTTTTCAGCTGTGCCTTGTTGCCTTCTCCATGCAAGCCAAGATGCGGGTTGAAATCCGGCAGTTGATTACGAAATGCGAAGGTGTCCAGATAGGCCGTATTGCAATGGAAATCTCTCACATACAGGGTGAGCCAGAAGCGCAAAAAATCCGGGAATGCGTTGCTGTGCCATGACATGGGCATGTATCCGGTCAGCGATTCTTCCGCATTGCCCTGGATGATTTCGCCGGCGGCATGTGCCGCATTCAGTCGGGCGGTCTGTTTCAGCAAATGTTCTTTGTCGAGGGTCTGATCGCTGCTGGTATATTCCCGGTTCTGTTCAAACCATTCCCAAGAGGGTGGACGGTATTGGGCAGGATATTGCTCCCAGGGAACCGTAAAATACCGGTCAGTCAACAGATAATAGGGTGTGACCGCATTGCCATGAAAATAAAAACCGATTTGACCGTATTGGCGCCAGAAGCGAACCATTTCGGCAAACTGTTGCGCTCCACCCTTGTCCGCTCTGGGAAGATAATAGGTTGGGCAGGCCCCGTTGAAGGTGCTACCCCAAGACTGGATGTAGGGTAAGGATAAAAAAGCCGCATATTGAAAGTCCAGGAGCATGGCGCTGTAATCCTGACGTTTGCGCATCAGGCCGCCATGCCCGGTGTTGCTGCCGGCCAGCCAGGCGTCGGCATTGCGCAGCCAAGGACGGTACCGGTTTACCGGATATTGAGCGTAAAAGAAGCTACGGTAGAGGTCAGCACTGCGGTGCCAGTCTCCGTCATGCCCGGCAATCGCAAAGTGATAAGTCTGCTGTTTTCCGGCAGGAATACGGTGTTTTCGCACGATGCTCAGTTCGACGGCATCCTGTTCATGATTGCCACGGGTGAAGAAATGGCTGGCAACCAGCAAAGGGTCATGCAGGGCAAAATAGAAGCCTTCCTTTTTATTGAACAGCGAAACGAATGGTAGACCGGCATGGTCCGGATAGGCAACCGACTGCGTGCCCCTGGATGCCGGGCAGGAAAGAAATTCACCCGCGGAAAAGGGCCAGACCAAGGTGTCTCCATCCGGTGAATCACTGATCCGCAACCGTGAAATTTTGGGGGCTTCGACTTCCAGTACATCGAGTTCAGAATTCAGGTTGAGAACCGTGACTTTCCAGTCAATCAGTTCCGGACGAGCTTGCAGCAGGAAAAAAACTTCGATGGCTTCGGCAGGAAATTTCCAGTGCAATTCCACTTGTTTTTCGGAGCCCCTGCAGGCGATCAGTTCCGCGTCTGCGAAGCTCAGGTAACGGCGCAGTTTTTCGGCGGGTGCTTTGACCAGCAGTTCAAACATGCTTTCGCATGGCAGAGCAGGCTGATATCGTGAGCCGGTCAACGGATTTCGAATGCCGGAAAGTGCGCCGGTCTGCCGGGAAAAGAGCAATTCCAGTCCGGGATTTTTCAGCAGGAGGTATTCCTGGTCATTGAGCAGGTAGTGAATTTGCAAGCCCTTGATCTCAGGAGCCACGCCATTCTGGCGATGCAAATCCATTTTGATGGTCAATGCCTTGTTGTCGGTCGGTAAGGCGCTGAGATCAAGCCCCTGCAGCTTTTCAAAATGCTTTCCGGCATCGGTAGAGATGGAAAATTCGACGGTCCCTCCGCCGGTATTTTCAAAGCTGAGTTTTTGCCACTGGCGGATTCCGGTTGGTATCAGTGTTTTGAAACGGATTTCGGCATGTTGTACGGTTGTCAACGGGGTGGTTTTCGCCGGTTCCGAAGTGGGAATGAAGTTTTCCTGGAGTGTCAGCAGCATTTGATCGAGGCGTTTTCCATTCAGCAAATTGCGCAGCTGCAACTGGTGGCTTCCCTCGGCCAACTCGCAGGCGGGGCCTTTGACCCAGAACCATTGCCCTGTTGCAGGAATTTTGTCGCCCAGCGAAATATTATGGACATTGCCATTGATCAGCAGATCAAAATTCCAGTTGGCAACCTTTGGAACCCAGACCCGGAACCAGAAGTGATAGATCCCTGGCGTGGCCAGATGAAAGGGCAAAGCGGCAAAGGTACAGTAGTCAATATACTTTTGGTTGGAAGCACCGGGATCATTCTGGGGACTGTATTCGCTGGCGCTTTGTTTGATCTGCAACATCTCATCCGCTTTGCCACCGGCTTTGCGGGCAAAGACATCTTCCTGAAAGAAGAAAGTCAGGGCATTTTCAGCTTCCAGCACCAGATTCTGCTGTTGCTGCTGTCCGGGTAAAGCTTGTAGCATCCGGTAGATACCTTTGTCAACATGGCAGCCGGAAAATTGCTCCATTTCCAAGGACATCTGCTGTAAACTGGCCAGAGCAGGCAGGCTCAGCCACAAAAACCATATACTCCATGAACGCATGTTTATTTTCCTTTCATCTGGATTGCTCAGTCGCGTTTCTCCCAAACCGCTTTGACTTCCTGGTAACTGAATTTCCGGCAGAATACCTGCAGATCGTCCAAGGCACTGCGCTCTTTTCCAGGAACCCCGGTCTCATAACCAATTTTTATGACTTTATCGGCAAAATCCTTCTGTGAGTACGCCTCCGTAAGCCGTTTTCTGGCGGCGACCAGGCCATCAATAAAGAGGATGATTTCCTGGTCATCCCAGGTCAAGGCAATCAGGTGCCATTCCTGATTTTTCCAAGTGCGGGGTTGATCAGTGCTTAAAAACAAGTCTTTTCGATCCGGGAAATGGAGCGAAATCAGCGCCAGCGTGGCTTTGTTTTGATCGCGCTGCAGCTGCAGCCCCCAACGGTTTTTTTCCTTTCCATTGGTCAGATAGAAAAGCTGGTAGATGCCCTTTGGAGCAGAAGCCAGATCCTTAAAATCCAAGGGTTTAATCCAGAAAAGCAGGGTTCCCTCCGCAGCATAAAAATGATTTTTTGCAGGGTAGGTGACCGATTCGATGCCGTCTTCTCCGATTTGCAAAGCATTTTGTTCATCGGTGAAACGGATCTTTCCGCTGCTGTGCAGTACGTTTCCGTTTCCCAGGCTGCTGAAGGCCTGCAAGTTTCCATTGAAAGGCAGTCGGAACAGCAAATCGTTTTCCACCTGCGGGCGTTCCATGGTTTCTGGGAGTTGTTTTGTGTTCTGCTGGGCAGGCTGAATCTGCACTGGTGCAGTCGCACGGCTGGTGATTGCCGGAATGTTTGTCTTCCCGGCAAAGAGAATGCGGAAATCATGTCGGGGAATTGGTACCTGAATGCGGTTATCGCGTACGGCATATTCCTGCTGGCTTTCATAATCGACCGTCCGCCCGGGAAGAAAGCCGATTTGCTCAGCACGATATTCGATCTCAGCAAGCAGATCCTGCTCCCCGAGATTAGCGGCGACGATGAAAATCTGTTCTCCATTCTGCCAGGCGCTGATTTTGATTGCATTCTGTTTGCAGTCGAAGAGTTGACGGGAACGGTCAGACCAGTAGGGATGAAAGCGGACAGAGTCTGCCCCCAGATTGAAGTCGCTTTTGGCCCGGTGGACCAGGTCTCGAGTGGGCGTATGCGGATTCCAAGCGTGCCAGGTGATGATATCATGCAACAGCATCAAAGTCAGCAAAGAACGGTTGGCCTGGCGGATTTTTTCTTCGCCATGTTCAGCCATGGTAAGGCGGACTTCACTTAAAAAAACCGGCACGACTCCGAACTGACGCCCCATGACATGCGCCCGGACAAAATCCAGTGGCCAGTTGTCAATGTAATCGCGGTTGGGATTGTCGAGAAAACGTTGTTCGCCGTCGATGGAAATGGCAGCAAAGGAATGACAGGGAGTCATGGTGACCCCGCTTTTGTGAATGCCGTAATAATTCGGCATGCCGTTTTCTATCCAGACTGCTGCACAGCGCCGCAGGGTTTCGCGCAACCCGCGAATGCCGAATTCCGCCTGAATTTCGCCATCGGGACGCAGATATCCGGCATCGAGGGCGAGGTCGCGCATGGGCCGCAGATAGGCTTCATCCTCGTAGACGGTGAACATGCCGACGTTTTTAAGGTACTGATCGTAATGATAGGCTTTGAAATCCTGGAAGCTTTTGCTGAAGCTGTTCATCCAGACGCGTTCCCATTCTCCACGATAGACGCGTCCTTCGGGCGTTTCCAGCATGTAGCGGATCCAGTCAACGAGCTGATAGCGCAGGAAAACCTGGCCTCGCTTGCGGTATTGATCCATGGCAGCTTTGGCTTCTGCGTAGGAATCCGGATAGGGATTGTAGGAACAAAATGCATGATATTTACTGGCTTCTGAATTCTGGGAAACTGCTGCGCTGAAATGGAAACTGCGAATGTTGGGCAGCTCCGGGTTGGCACCCACCAGCCAGGAGCGCCAGCTGGTGGGCAAAGGCTTGCTCGGGGTCGGCTGAATACCAAAGGAAATCGTGCGGGGCTG
>JBAXYW010000162.1:0-8907 GCA_041670605.1 Lentisphaeria bacterium | reverse complement strand
TTTTTAGAAGGAATTTCTACAGCAATTTCAGAAGTAGAAAATCAGCCAACCGTTGAAACTATTCCTGTAATGCATGGCAAATGGATTTTTAACGTGAAGAAGGGATATGGCACCATGAAATGTTCAGAGTGCGGTACTGCGTTTGCTCAGCAGATGATTCCGTTTAAATTTTGTCCCAATTGTGGGGCAAAGATGGATGGTGAAACAGAGGGAGGAAAATAATGACTAAAAGTGAGTTGTCGCAGTATTACTACTTGCAACGTGAAATTGAGCGGCATAATGACCGCATTGCAGAGCTTATGGCAAAAGCTGGATACCAGTCCCCTTCCATGTCGGGTATTCCGGGATCAGGAGCAGTATCGGACAAGGTAAGCAGATACGCCTCGGAAATTGCGGATATAATGTCCGAAAGAAGACGGCTTATTGATCGCAGTTGGAAAGAGCTTGCAAAGATACAGCGGTACATACTGGGCATATCGGATAGCCTGACGCGGCAGATATTTGACCTGAGGTATGCCGAATGCAAGACATGGCAGCAGATCGCCAATGCAGTTGGTGGAGGTAATACGGCGGACAATGTGAGAATGATTCACAATAATTATTTGATTCGCCATTAACTCTTTCGTTTTTTTCGGTTTTCCTGTGGTAAAATAGTATCATAGGATATTGTATAAGGGGCTGTGCCAATTGGCATGGCCTCTTTCCTTTGGGTGTGCATCACGTTATGCCAGGGGCGGGGGCTGTGATGATTTTTTCAATTGAGGTGAAACATGGCAATTGTTCAGCGGAAAAAGCGAAAAAAATTTAATATTTTAAGGGAAAATAAGGACTTATCTTCGATTTATCCGGATTTGCCCCAAGAAGATGAATGTTTCAAAGTAATTTCCTGTGGTGGATTCAGCTCAATCGCTTTTATTTATTTTGTGTCTCAAAAATCTAAAATAAATTGGATGTATGCAAGCTCTCTACGCATTGGGAGAAAGCATCTTATGGCGCTGGACATGCTCCACAAACGGGGGAAATTAGGTTATTGCAAGTTTGTTGTAGGAAAAATCATGGAGCAGGATAAGAGCCAGAAAGTAAAAAAATATCAATACTACAACGACATGGAATCCGTATGCCGTAAAAATGGATGGGATTACATGGCGATAAATAATCACAGCAAAGTAATATTGTTTGACACGGATTGTGGAAAATTTGTTTTGGAAACTTCCAGCAATCTTAACGAAAATCCAAGCATCGAGCAATTCAGTTTTGAAAAAGATCAAGAATTATTTGACGATTATCTGGAAGCGTTTGGAAAAATATTTTCTGAAAAAATTGGTGAAGAAATATTGGAAAAGAAAGAAGGAGGATAATAGAAAAAAGTGGCTACAAAAAAGGACGAATTGACTCTTGAAGGACTAAATCACAAGCAGCACCAGGCAGCAATTTTGCTGGCAGATCCAGCCTATACAGGAAACATCACTGAATTGTGCGAGGAAATAGATGTTGCACGATCTACTTTTTACCGCTGGATGGCGACATCGGAGTTCAAGCGCCATGTGGAAAAAATGATTGATATATATACAGATGCCGAGCTTTCCCGAGCATGGAAAGCATTGATGCAGCTGATCGATTGTGGGGACATTCAAGCGATCAAGCTATTTTTCGAGTTGAAGGGCAAATATAGAACAGGGGCAACGGTAACAGAAAGCGATAAACTTGATAGCCTGATTTCTGCCATTAACGAGGTGGATTGATGGAGGAAACGCATTTCACGGAAAAACAAAAAAAAATCGTGTCCATGTTAAAACACAAAAAATTAAAGCGGATCAATCTGCTGGAAGGATCTGTGCGATCCGGTAAAACGTGGATCTCTCTGCTTGTATGGGCAATGTGGATTGCTAACCGCCCGGAAGATGGAAACTATCTGATGTGCGCCAAGACGTTGACTTCCCTGCGCCGCAACTGCTTAGAACCGTTGGTTGATATATTGGGATCTGCCAACTTTTCTTACTCGATTCCGGCCAAGGAAGGGCGATTGTTTAAACATCGGATCTATTTGGAGGGTGCGGCAGATGCACGATCCGAGGGCAAAATCCGAGGGTTGACGTTAGACGGTGCCTATTGTGATGAGCTGACGCTATTTGCGGAGGAATTTTTCTCCATGCTGCTTTCCCGTCTTTCCCGGCCGGGGGCGAAGCTGATCGCTACCACGAACCCGGACAGCCCATCTCATTGGTTGTATCAAGACTATATTAAGAGATCGGAAGATCTGGATATGCTGATTGAGAGTTATACCATTGATGACAATGACACGCTCGATCCGAAATATGTTGCAGCGCTGAAAAATGAGTATACCGGTGTATTCTACGATCGATACATATTGGGGCTATGGCGACAGGCAGAAGGCCTTGTGTATCCTATGTTTGACGCGGAAAAGCACACTGTCAAGAGCGTGGACACAAGTAAGCCGGGGCAATGGTATATTTCCATCGACTATGGCACCCTCAATCCATGCGCCATGGGGCTGTGGTGGTTTGACGGGATTAATGCGGTGCAGGTGTCCGAGTATTATCATGATGGACGTAAGACACGCAGACAGCTCACGGATGAGGAATACTATTCGGCGCTGGAAGAATTGGCGGGGAAAAGGCAGATCCGGAATGTAATTGTGGACCCTTCCGCCGCCAGCTTCATTGCCTGTATCCGCAAGCACGGACGTTTATCGGTTCGCGGGGCTGACAACCGGGTATTGGATGGGATCCGGCTGACTGGTTCCCTGCTGGCATCGGAAAAAATCAAAATTGCGGCAGAATGTGAAAATACCATAAGAGAGTTTGGCTTATATTGCTGGGACGAAAACAGCACGGGGATGGACAAGGTAATCAAGGAAAACGACCATGCCATGGATCAGACCAGATATTTTGCAATGACAGTAATGCGGAGACATATAAGAGGGCTGGCAACGCCGGTAATGGAGGATCAGGAGGATGTTTGATGGCTTTAAATCGTTTTTGCGGCAGGTGGTGGGGAAAATGACAGGATGGGGAAATATCCGAAAAGCAATGGCACAGGGATCCGGGAGCGGAATTACCGCGGCGATATCAGAGCAGATGGAAAACGCCATGGAGCAATGGAGCAAGATGTATTCCAACAATGCCGACTGGCTGAGTGACAATTGCAGCAGCCTTAATCTTCCGGCTACAATTGCATCAGAGCTGGCGCGGCTGGTAACGCTGGAAGCGGAAGTATGCGTGTCGGGATCTGCGCGGGGCGAATACATCAATGAGCAGATGCAGCCGGTATATGATAATCTTCGCCGGTATACCGAGTATGCCTGCGCTCTGGGTGGCGTGATCTTCAAACCGTACATTTCAGAGGGAGAAATTGTCGTGGAATGTGTTTCTCCGGATAGTTTCCTCCCTACGGCATTCAACAGCCGTGGAAATATCACAGGAGCAGTATTTTCAGATCGAATCTATCGTGGACAGCTATGGTACACCAAGCTGGAACGTCACGGATTCGACGGTGGAAAATATCATGTGACGAATCGGGCATATGTGAGCGATCAGAAATCCCAGCTGGGGCGGGAAATTGCGCTGGATGCCGTGCCGGAATGGGCAGATCTGGAACCGGAAAGCTGGATTGACGGTTTGAATCGTCCACTGTTCAGCTATTTCCGGATTCCCAATGCCAACCAGATCGACAATTCTTCCCCTCTGGGCGTTTCTGTGTTTTCCCGGGCAGCAGATCTGATTAAGGAAGCAGACAAGCAATATAGCCGGATTTTGTGGGAATACGAAGGATCGGAACTTGCAGTGGACGCTTCCATGGATCTGTTTCAACGTGCAAAAGACGGAAAGTTAATTTTTCCAAAAGGCAAGGATCGGCTCTTTCGGGCGCTGGATACGGACATGGGCGTGGATGGAGGCGTGCAAAAGTCATTGCAGACATTCTCCCCTGCTATCCGTGACGAGAGCCTGTATAATGGTCTGGAACAGCTGCTTAGGCGGATCGAGTATAACTGCGGCATGAGTTATGGCACACTGTCTAAGATTGAGGACACAGACAAGACGGCAACAGAGATCCGATCCAGTAAGCAACGGCTATATGCCACCGTCACTGATATTCAAAAATCGCTGGAAGCAGCGCTTACCGACCTGGCAGAATGCATGGATCTATTGTGCACCCTCTATTCCCTCTCCCCTTCCGGCAGCTGGGAACTTTCCGCAAAGTGGGATGATTCCATTGTTGTGGATTCCGACACCGAGCGGCTGCGGGATAAGGAAGATGTGCGGGACGGCATTATGCAGCCATGGGAATTCCGCGCAAAATGGTACGGAGAAGACGAGGCCACGGCAAAGGCTATGGTGGGAGCGCAGCGGACGGATGATGAATATATGGGATTTGGCGGGGGCGGTGATGCCTGATGCTGACTCCGGCACAATTGGAGGCAATGCCCTATGAAATCCAGCAGCTTGTGGATCAGTTAGAGGATGATATCTTGTCTGATATGGCCAATAGGCTGGTGCAGACGGATTTTGACAAGGAATCTTTTGCGTGGCAGATGCAGAAGGCGCAGGAGCTGACTAAGACCCGGGAAAGCATTATCAAGATTATATCCCGCAAAACAGGGGTCATGGAAAGCACCATTGAAGATATTTTAAAATTTTCGGCCGTGGAAAGCCTAAGCTTTGACGCGGCAATCTACTCAATGGCCGGGTTAAATCCTCTGCCCATTGTACGTTCTCCGGGATTCCAGATGCTTCTTCGGGCGGGGATTGAAAACACCAAGGGCGTGATGAAGAACTGGACAAGGACAACGGCAAACACGGCAACCAAGCAATTTGAAAATGCGCTTGACCGAGCATATATGCAGGTGGCTTCCGGGGTATTCTCATCCTCTACGGCGGTTTCCCGGGCAGTGAGCAATCTGGCAAAAGAAGGGCTGCAATCGGTGGTATATCCGTCCGGGCATATTGATCACATGGATGTAGCCGCAAGGAGAGCCGTCCGCACCGGAATTGCGCAGACAACCGGGGCACTGCAAAATCAGATGGTCAAGGAGATGGGATGCGACCTGATGGAGATTACCTCCCATCTGGGAGCAAGGCCGAGCCATGCAGCGTGGCAGGGCAAAATTGTGAGCCTTAGCGGAAAACCGGGATATCTGACACAATCTGATATCGGATATGGTACAGGTGCGGGATTCAAGGGCTGGAACTGCCGTCATGACTGGTATCCCTACATCGAGGGGATATCCTTCCGATCGGCGGAGAATTTTGACCTGGAGGAAAACCGAGAAGTGTATGAGGCCACCCAGAAGCAGCGGGAGCTGGAACGCAAGGTACGAGCTGGGAAACGAGCCTGCCTTGCAGATCAGGCAGCACTTGACGGGGCGAAAACACCGGAAGAAAAAGCGGCGCTGACGGATCAGTTGAAGCGGGATGGGATGTTGCTCAAAGAGAGAGAGAATAAATACTCTGATTTTACAAAATCATATCTATCCCGGCAAGGCGGGAAAATGACATTAAACCCGGTTCGGCGGGAAGTAGATGGATTTGACAAGGTCATGGCGAAAAAAATCAAGGAAATGATTGCAAAAGAGGTGGTGTAAATGGCGAAATGCAGCGGAAAAAAGAAAAAAGGAAGGTGAGGTGATCCGGTTATCTCGACCTGAGCAAGTCGTTAAACTGCTCTATTTTTATATTATTTTGGCCTGCCGTGCGGCCTAAAATGCGCGGGAGCTGGTGGACGATACCACCTAAAAAAGCGTAGCTTGAAAGGGAAAATTATGAAAACCGAAGAACTGAAAGCACTAGGACTCAATGACGAACAGATCTCAGCCATTATGAAGCAGAACGGGCAGGATGTTGAAAACATCAAAACCAAGTATGCCGATTATGAGGACGTAAAAAAGCAGCTGGGAGAGGCCGGTAAAACCATCGAGGGGCTGAAAGCCAGTGCCGGGGATGCCGATAAAATCAAAAAGGATGCGGATGACTGGAAAGCCAAGGCGGAGCAGGCAGATAAGGACGCAAAGGAGAAGATTGCAGCCTTACAATTTGACTATGCTCTCAACCGGGAGCTGGAAAAATCAAAAGTAAGAAGCACCAAAGCGGCACGGGCATTCCTGGATATGCAGACGTTGAAAATGGATGGTGAAAAAATCACCGGGCTGGAAGATCAGCTGAAAGCACTGAAAGAATCGGAAAGCTATCTTTTCGAAGATGACAAACCCACGCCCAAGTTTTCTACCGGAAATTCCGGAAGAGTTGAACCCACATCGGATGCGGCAATCCGGGCAGTAATGGGGCTACCGCCCGAAACAAAATAAAAATTAAAGGAGAAAAAATAAATGGCAAACACCATTGCTAAATTTAAGAAATACATTGATTTACTGGACGAGGTTTACAAGGGCGCGTCACTCACCTCCGGACTGGATTCTGACGCCACACTGGCGCGGCAGGGGGCCAACGCCAACGAGATTGTCATTCCCAAGATTTCCATGGATGGATTGGCGGACTACTCCCGAAGCGGCGGATATGTCTCTGGAGACGTTACCCTCACCCATGAAACTGTACAGTTTAACTACGACAGAGGCCGTTCCTTTACTGTGGACGCCATGGACAACGAGGAGACTGCGGGCGTGGCATTCGGCAAACTTGCCAGCGAGTTTATCCGTACCAAGGTGGTACCGGAGCTGGACGCCTTCCGATTTGCTACCTATGCAGGTACTTCCGGCATATCTACTGTGACTGGTGCTGATCTGTCCACGGGTGCGGATGTGCTTTCCGCTCTGCGGGCGGCCACCAACACCATGGACGAGAACGAGGTTCCCGTTGAGGGACGTCGGCTGTTCATCACCCCCACACTTATGGGGCTTGTTCAGGATTTGGACTCCACTAAGAGCCGTGAGGTTCTCAGCCGGTTTTCTCAGGCTGTGTTGGTTCCCCAGAGCCGCTTCTACACGGCAGTGGAACTTAATGACGGCACCACCACCGGAGAGACTGGCGGCGGTTTTGCCAAGGCTTCCACCGCAGTAAACATCAACTTTATGATCATGCAGCCTAACGCTCTGGTTCAGTACACCAAGCACACTGTCAGCAAGGTATTCTCCCCTGAGGAGAACCAGAGTGCCGATGGCTGGAAGTTCGTCTTCCGCTCCTACGGTCTGGCAGATGTGTATGATAACAAGGCAACCGGAGTCTACCTGCACAAAGCGGCGGCTTCCGCAGGCTAAAGCAAAGAGAAAAGGACTTGAAATGGCCGGGGAGGAATTGAACTGAACCGGCCTGGAAAGGAGAGTAGTATGGCCAGAATCGTGGGCATTGTGTATCCGAAGCAGGAGCCTAAGCAGGAGCCAAAGCAGGAGCCCGAAAAGGAGCCTAAGAAGGATAAAGATAAAAAGGCATAAAACCACAAAGAAAATCCTAAGGAGTGATATGCGTGGCGTGGGTGGAGTGGGATTACTGGATAAACGAGTACCAGGGAGAAGAAATGGAGCCAGAAGAGTTTAGCCGTCTGGAAGCAGCAGCCAGGCGCTATGTTGACCGCCAGACCTTCGGGCGGATTGATCCGGAGAATATCAGCGATTCCATTAAAAATGCCGTGTGCGCCGTGATAGAGGCCATGCAGGTCAACGCAAACGGAGGCGGAATTTCCTCCGAAAGCATCGGGGAATACTCTGTAACCTATGTTTCTGGCATTTCAAAATCCAAAACAGACGGCCAGCGGATGAGAGACGCACTGGTAATGCATCTGGGAGACACCGGATTGCTGTATAGAGGGGGTACATCATGTTAACCAATACAGATTTGACGATTTTCCATCTGTCAATTGATCAGCTTACGCATGAAGAAATCTGGGTAAAAACGGTGATCCGTGGCGTGTGCTGGCAGGATAAGACAGCAATCCGAGCAGAAAACGGCGGCGTTAATGCGGCCGGATACGCCAATATCTATATTCCCACAGGTTCATGGTTCAGCGCTTCGCCGCCCTGCTCCTGCGAGGACAAAGTGTATCGGGGAATTGTTGCCGGATATGCGGTACCCAATGATGCGCTGACGGTGACCGCCGTATCCCATAAGGATATGGGGAAAACTGTGCGGCACTGGCAGGTTACCGCCCAGTAAGGAGGACGCTATGGCAGGATTTTTCATCAAGTCAAACGCCGAGCTGCTGGCGGCAAGAGGACTGGAACCGGGTGGAAAGGCGCAGATGTTTTTGGATGCACAGGTTGTAAAGGCCACTGAACCCTATGTGCCGATGGACGAAGGAAATCTGAAAAAGGCACTGGGCACGGCATACGGATCAGGAGAGGTGCGCTATAATCTCCCCTACGCCCATTACCAGTTGCATCATGGACGGAATCCAGGGACCAGCATTCACGGAGCATTGCGGGGTCGGAAATTCTGGGATCGAATGAAATCTGACAAGAAAGAGCAGCTGCTACAAATGCTTGCCAAAATGGTTGGCGGAAAGGCTGGAAAATAAATGAGTACACCTAAAAGCATATTGGAAGGGCTGCGAGATTACCTGTATACCTGTCCCCTGCTGGCGAACGGCAGAATCCGAATAGAATATCTGGGTGCAAAACCCAGCGGATATTCTCTGGAATCCACTCCGGCAAACCCGGTATACAAGCAGTATGCTTCCGGGGATTATCTGGGGCAGCTGCTGTTCGTGCTGGCTTCCCGCGAGGAATACGGTGCAGAGGATCGATTAGCCATTGAGAGCAGCGGATTTTATGAGCAGCTTTCCGGCTGGGTGGCGGAGCAAAACAGTTCCGGGATTTTTCCCGATCTTCCTGCCGGAAAATATGCCCAGCGGGTGGAGCTGACAACACAGGGATATGCATATACCAACGACATCAAGACCGCACGGTACCAGATACAGGGGCGGTTGATTTATTATGTGAGA
>JBAXYW010000161.1:0-8907 GCA_041670605.1 Lentisphaeria bacterium | reverse complement strand
GGAAGCTCCGGCCACATTCTGGGGAGAATCCGGGAACGGGCTGAAGCCCGCGGGGGCCACGCAGCCTGAAGGCTGAACTACAAACGTACACGTTCCCGAACGTAACACGTTCCAAAACATAGGGTAAAATCTTTCGGGACCGGGAAAGCGGGCTGAAGCCCGCTGGGGCTACGCAGCCTGAAGGCTGATCAGGACGTTGGTATTCCTCAATTTCAGCGCCTTATATATTCAAAACATATGATAAAGTTATTAACAGGCTCTTTTAACACTTGCTATAAGTAACTATATATAAACATACTACAAGATATATAACAGGCGTTTTCTAATCTCGCAACTATACATAATATACATTATGCGACGTTATATATTGTGGAAATTCAGGCTCAAGCCGCCACTTGTGCCGCATTTGCGTCAGGACTTCTTCTGTTTATTTACGATTTTTGTGTTTATTTGAGCAGTTGGAATTATGTTAACGAGGCGATCATTTTTTTCTGTGCAGATCACTGCGACGATGCTTTTTTGTCGTGTACAAAAAAAAGAAGGGTTTGGCAAATGGAAAGAGTTATCAAGGCTTTTAATCTTGACTTTAATCATGCTCGCAATCAATTTGCTCGTCCGGGAGACTTTGCCCACGCCGAAGCCCAGGCACACTTTGATTTTTATCGGAACCTTGGCTGTAACACCATTCAGACCTTTGCCGTCAATTGTTCGGGCTACTCATTTTTTCGTGGTACTGTAGCGCCGGTTCAGCCAGGTATGTCTGGAGATTTTCTCAATGAACTTTGCGAACTTGGTCAGCGTGCTGGAATGACTGTGATGGGGTATTTCTGTGCTGCCGGTAATCGTTATTGGGGTCAGACCCACCCTGATGAGGTGCGCCCGCTCAAATGGGAAGGAAGTCCCGGTATTCCGTTTACGCCAGAGTATATTGACTATTTTGCCGAAAGCGTGGCTGATGCCATGAAAAAGACTGACATTGACGGCTTTATGCTTGACTGGCTCTTTAACGGCCATGGTCCACGTGAACGGCGTTTTCCGTGGCTTGACTGTGAAATCCATATGTACGAACGCTTGTTGAAACGGAAATTCCCTGGTTCCAAGCAGGTCAGCGCTGAGGATGAGCAGATCATGGATACACTGGCTACCCAACAGATGTTTACCCGTATCCGCGCTGCCGCCGACTCTGCCGGAAGCAAACGACTGGTCTGGCTGACCAGCCCCAGCCTAAACTATCGTCCGTTGCTGGATTCGGGTGTCTATAATGGTGTAGATTGGATCATGAACGAAAGTTCGGATGCCAGCGAGTTGGCTACTCCGCTACCAGCAGAGGCGCGCAAAATCCAATGTCTGTGTGGATGGGTCAGCCATGAAGCGGACCGTATTCTTGCCGAAGTCGGTGACAGCCCGGCCAGCGGACTGGGCTTCTACGGTTTTGCCGCCGCTGATTTACAGACGACCCTCTTGAAAACCGCACCTAATATCAACGAAGAATGTGCGCTGGAAAGTATTCGCCGCAATGCATGTAACGTCGACATCATCCGCGATTTATACCATCGGATGCCGTGATTTAAGGCCGCTTTTCCGAGCAAAGAAAATCGTAGAAAAGGCAAATAAAATAGGTTATCTGATCACTTAATAGAATTCCAGCGGCGACAGTTTTTCCGGCAAAAAACCGCCAAATGAATTCGGCGGCGACAGTGAAAAAAAACAGGGTTTATCCGGCTGGGCGGACAAACCCTACTAACATACAGTTTATGGAGCACTCATGCCGGAAAAATGATTTGCTATTACTTTACAAGCAAGATATTGTCAACGTCTTGAGATGTAGGTTTTAAGGTTTTGCTTCGAGATAAAGTAAGCGGAATCCACCTTTTGGTATCTTAATGTTGAGATCGGCCAAGATTTCGCCACTTTCGAGGTCAACAATGCTTGTAATATTTGTAAGTGGTGACTGCAGGGTTGATTGTTCATCAGCCCGCCGGTAGTTGCCGACCAAGAAAATCATTTGGTTCTTTTTTTTGATTCCTGAGTAATACAAATCTGGATTCGTGCCGTTTGGTTCTAGAACTTCACCATCCAAGAGAAGTTCTTCATAAGGTGCCAGTTTAGCCAATGCTTTACAGTGATAATAGAAATCCAAAGCGTTATCAAATTCGGCATAGCTATAGTAGGTTATACCGCAAGCACCGTTCAAAAGAGCTTCCAAAACCATTACTTCCATCTTTTCGGGCTCAAATTCGCCATAGCAGCCGGGGCTGAGCCAAGGCAGAATATCACGATTTTTTAGCAAGCGGTATTCTGCCCGGATACAGTCGTGCACATCTTCAGCCCGACCACCGACATATAAACTGGGTTGGGCCAGTTTTAATGTTTTCGGGTAGTCCGCAAAAAAGTTTTCCAAAAGGGCATAATTGGGGCTGGAAGCATGCCGGTCATAAGAAGCAACCAGTGGCATAGGAAAGCCTTTTTCAAGGGAAGCTTTGACAACTTGGTCATACAAAGCTTGGTTTAATTCTGTGCCAAGGCGGTTCAAATATTCATTCATGGATAAATTTGATTTTTTCCATGCTGCTGCGCAACGCGAACAGGCAGCCGCTTCTGCCGCTCCATTATACCAGCATTCAATATCCCAAAAAACAAAATCAGGACGCGATTTTATGACATTGTTACAGACCCTTTGTAGCTCTTGTTGAAAATGCTTACCCCGATAGGATGGACAGAGATGGCGTCCATCACCAGTGGCCAGTTGCGAGAAGACCTCGCTACCAGGAGCCTGTTTCTTTACCATCGGATGAAAAGGCGATTCATTCATAATCAGCTTGTAGCCCAATTGTCTTCCGGTATCCATCCATTGCTGCAGCTCAGGTTTAGTTGCAGTCCCCCAATAGCGAGGGAAAAGAGAAATGGTATTGAAGCCCAATTTTCTCCAGTTGTCATAAAAATCTGGCCAAGCCAAGGCAACGTTTTCGGTCATCCAGCTCAAACTGACATGCAAACGCTTATAAGGGGTGAATTCCGGTAAGTGCCGCAACTCGATGGGCAGTTTTTTGATAATGCTTTTTTGGCCATTGATCTCGGCATAAAAACTGGCTTGGAGAACAGTGCCGTCGGCAAGTTGAGACTTTGGCAGCCAGCGGATAAAACAGGACCCAATGCTCTTTTTCAGTCTTCCTTGTTTTTGTTCCAGTAACAAATATTTATTTATACCAGCTATTGTTTCTTTTTCAAAATCATTCAGCAGTTCCAGTTGTTCCGGCAATTCCATGAACAATTTGACTGGCAACGTGCACTCCTCCTCCTTACGTAAATCCTGAATGAAGAATTTGTTAGGGACATCTGCATTAGTTATTATGGGCAAACAATTAATTCTGGGGCCAAAAACGATACCGCTAGTATGGAACTTCTGTGATTCTTGGCTGTAGACGTGGTTAAACTGGGGGTCACTTTTTGAATCGCTTGCCGCCATGATTGCCAATTCATCACAGATTAAGAAATCAGAAGCCCCGTATACGGTCAAACCCACGTAACGCGCTTCAGCTCGAGCGGACAAGCTGAAAGGATAAACATAAGCACTGTCCTGTTCTTCCAAATAAAAGAACTTCATAAAATCACTTTGTGAGCGTTCGCCGGGCATTAATTTTTCCAGATTGGCAGCCTGGTAAAAATCTTTACCATTCTGTGAAAGGAAAAGTTGCAGGCGTTTAGGAAAAATCAAATTACTTCCGGCGCCTCCCAAACAGCGCAATAGTACACGGTCAATTGCTTTCTTTTCCCCCAGGTCAATCAGCAAATTAACTCCATCGGCGGCGCCATTGATCCAGCCAACTGCTTGACTGTCAAACCAGATTTTGTCTTGTTGGTTATTACTCAGTTTACCATCCGTCAAGTCTTCGGCATCGCTGTCGCCTTTACGAGTCAGTCCATAATCTGGCACTCGAGAAAAAATCACTTTTTTACCCAGAGCTAGATTGGTTCCCTGGCTCGCTGCCATCCAGAGTTGCCGGTATTTGATCGTCTGCGGGGTTCCTTTGATCTGTCCTTCATAGCCGAAACGTTTGTCGCCTTCGATTTCCAAAGCAGCAGCTAGGGTGCCATAGACAAATTGATCGTTAATTTTAGCACAGGCAACCAGTTGTTGTTTGTCCACAACGGTATCCAGTTTAATGGCACTTGCATCAATTTTCTGTTCCCAGATATAAACTCCTGGGCTTTTTTTACGTAGTTTCATACCCGTTTCGGAAAAGTGATATGCTGCCATCAGCGGATAAGCGATACAACTTAATTCAAATTCAGCTTCTGGAAGTGGAACCGCCGAATGGTAGGTAAAAAGAAGCCAATCGCCAATTTTTCCGGGGCCAGCAAACTCTTGCTCGCCACGATATAGCGTCACAGTCAAACCGTCATAAGGAACTTTAACTATACGGAATTGCCGATAATCAGACCAGCCCCCCGGTTCCGTGCCATTCACTCCCGAATGCAAAAAGGCTAAAGAAAAATCACCTTTCTTGCCTAACATCGCGATTTGCCCGCGTAGGTCATAAGTATTCCAGCCCGGGAAAACCGGGCCAAGGGCGCGTCCACCGCTGCTGGTATTAGTTACGTTGCCGCCCATCTCGGTAAATTCCACTGCTCCGGCCTGCACCTGTAAATAACGGTATTCACTATTTTCCCGCAAATCAAAAGAGACGTACTTCTGGAAACTGCCCCAAGATTTTTTGCCTGTTTCTCGTACCCGGAGGCAGTGATTAACGACTTCAGAACTGATGTCATACCAACGCCAAGAACGATCAGGTTCGACCGAATGTTGGAATTCCTCAGCCCAAAGCTGATTCTCAGAATCAGCCGCATTTACCAAAACACATAAAAAACCCGTAGCTGCTAAAATCGACAAAAAGAACTTTCGCATAAATTGTTTTTCCTGTTTTCGACGTCGACGATCAGATTAAAGCACGAAAAAAGGAATGCCGACATTACCAATTTAATTTATTTTCGGACTTGAACCCCGCATTAAGGTCAGTAGTACTTAATGGTGGGTAACTACAGCCTTCGACATGACCATCAAACATTCCCACATTGGCTTTGTTGTTACCATGTCGAAGGGTGGCATAATAGCTCGCCCAAACCAAAGAATAGGTGTTTTTGACATTGCTGTCTCCCATTAAAAAGGTTTTGCTGGCAGTATTGACGGCAGTATTACGGCGGATAAAACTGTACGAATCTTTGCCAAGGCGGTTGCCGCCAGTCAAACGACAGTTAATGCCGTAGTGACTATAAGAAAAACCAGCTGGAGTGCCATTATAGCTACCAAATGGGACTGGTTCGCAGGGACATTTATACATAACAAATTCTTTGGGCGCGCGCGCATCCGAAAAAGAAATATACATCGGATCCCGTCCCATAAGATATTTAAAAAGGCGCCCACACCAGTAGCTACCACTACGATAGCTGCCACTTTGGGTGGAACTTAGAGACGGTGAGCCATCCGGCGCTGTAGACCAATCACCATTACAAATCCAGTCATCAAATTCTTCCTGGTATTGCATTTGGGCATATCCCAGCTGTTTAAGATTATTGATGCAAACAATATTTTGAGCTGCCAGCCGAGCTTTACTCAAAGCCGGCAGCAACATGCTGGCTAAAATAGCGATGATGGCAATAACCACCAGCAGCTCAATCAAAGTAAAATTATAAAAAATCAAAGCGCGAAAATTCCGTTGCTGCAAGCCTTTTACCGAAAACATTACTTTGCTCGCTTTCCACTCAAAACGTTGATACATCCCAAACATCCTTTCCAGACAGCATCTGATTTTAAGCTTTAATAATCTATAAACAATATGAGCGTAATTTCCTCTTGTTCTTCTTTCTGCAACATTTTCCTTTGACGGGCAGCAACTCAAATATCTTGCGTTCAGATTTTTTACTCTTTGAACAAGTTACACTTTCATGTCAAAATTGTCAAGCTAGTCCAAACAAAATGTTTTTTTTTCTAAAGTTTTGCGCCTTTTTCCAAGTTGATGATACATAGCGACTTTTGCAATTTTTATCGTTTGAAATCCGAATGATTTTCTGACCGTCAGATTTATTTTGTGGTTTAACCCTTCAACAATTCCACGGTTGAAGGCCTTTTGGGCACGGAAAAAGTTAAGAAGGTTTTTTCAGGGATTGAGAGAGGTACAAAAAAAGCTTCGGCAGGGATATTGCCGAAGCCTTTTGGGGTATAACAATGTATTAAGGACAGGTATTAATCTTCTTCTTCCAGTGTTTCTGCCACTTCGTCAGTGATTTCCATATCGTTAAAGACTTCTTGGGCATCGTCATAGTCTTCAAGGATGTCAATAAATTTATAAACTTGGCGTGCGACATTAGCGTCGCTAATGATGGTGGTGTTTTCCGGTATCAGTGCAATACTGGATTCCGAAGCGGTGATTTTGGCTTCTTCGAGGATTTTTAGGACATCGCTGAAGGCATTCGGTGGGGCGATGATTTCGGCTTCGCCATCATCAACGAAAATATCCTCGACATCCGCGCCGCCTTCCAGCAACAGATTGAACAGTTTTTCTTCGTTCGCATCCTCACCTTCAATGAGGAATTTTGCTTTGCGGTGGAATTTCCAGGAAACTGCCCCTGCCCCCGCCATATTGCAATTATATTTATTAAAAAAAGAGCGAATGTCAGCCGCGGTACGATTCCGATTGTCCGAGAGGCAGTTCACAATAACAGCTACTCCGCCGGCAGCATATCCTTCATAGCTCAGGATTTCCATCACGGCTCCGCCGCCTTCTCCGGTGCCCTTTTTGATGGCACGGTCGATGTTGTCGTTGGGCATATTGGCCGCTTTTCCAGCGGCGATTGCTGCCCTGAGGCGAGCGTTCAGTTCAATATCTCCGCCGCCATCTTTGGCAGCCATGATGATTTCTTTGCTGACTCGGGAAAAGACTTTGCCGCGTTTCGCGTCAGCGGCTCCCTTTTTGTGCTTGATCGACGACCATTTGTTGTGGCCTGACATAGGCGACTCCTTTGCTTTACATTCTTGTCGGCAGCATTTACAGTTTACTCCCAACCACGACGAAAATATGGACGTTGAAAACGATCTGGAAGGTCTTTTACGTGGTTTTAAAAGACGAACACTCAATGTAAATCATGGCGCCATAATTTCCAGTCGAAAACAAAAAAAAACGGGGCAAGATTGCCCCGCTGCAGGGAAGACCCCCCTGCCCCATTTTCTGGTATTTGCTCAGGCTACGCTAATCATGGTACCGTTCTTTTGAGCGGATTCATGAGCTGCTGCGCACAGTTTAAGATTGTGCACACCGTCTTCGGCGTTGATCGGCTGATCTTCCAGAATGGACTGGGCATGATGTTCAATCAGACTCTGATAGATATTGGGAAAGCTTTCCGGAACAATAGACCTTGTTTTCCCATCAAAATGATCCAGCTCGAGGCGGATTTTTACCGGCTCGCCGGCGTGACCGGAAAGCTGGAACATGGATCCGTAGGAACGCAAGACGGCTTTTGAGCCATACAGTTCGAAGCCCAAATTACTCAAAGTACCTCCGAGGCCGCCACGCATTTCAGAAAAAGCGGATTTGACGGAACCCTGCAGGCCATCGCAGAATTCGAATTTGATGTAGGCACCATCTTCGGCGGCGATGTTCATCAACTTTGGCAGATAGACTGCCGCCACTTTGACGATTTTCTTTTGGAAGAGATTTTCCGCCATATAGAAGCAATGGCTGGCGACGTCGCCAATCGGACCTCCCATTTCGGCAACTTTGGCGCAACGCCAAGTTGCCGCTTCAGCCGGATCATATCCGTAAGCAAATTCCATATGAAAACAGCTGTCATTGACATCGCCCAATTCACCAGCAGCGAGCATTTCCCGTGCCTTGACATTCCAGGCATTGTAAACCATCATATGATCTACGGACAGAGACAGCTTACGTTCTGCGGCTAGCTTGGTCAGCATTTCCGCATCCGCTACGCTTGTCGCAATCGGCTTCTCAACAATGACCGGCTTGCCGGCTTTGAGTATTTTTGCCGCGATTGAGGCATGGCTCATATTGTTGGTGGCCACAAAAACAGCCTGGATGGCCGGATCCGCGAGAATGGCATCAACATCGCTGTACCACTTGAGACCTAAGGCCTCTGCAGCTCCCTGGCGGGCAGCATTCACATCGGTAGCGCCGACCAGAGATGCATATTGCAGCGGTGAAAAACGGGCTTTGTCAAGGGCAAAACCCTCTTTGGCAATGCGGTTTTCGGCAATGCCGCCAAAACCGACAATCGCATATTGAATTTTTGACATAAGAAGACTCCTGATTCAAGCACATCATTTCATATAGGCGGCGGCGACTTTCTTGAATGCATCAATCATGGCCTGCATGTGTTCTACCGTATAGACGGGATGGGTAAAAAACGAGATCGTACGATTGGTTAACCAAGCGGCCTTTTCACACCTTACCTGAGTGTAGTCGATATTCCGGGCTTTAGGATCGCAGAAAGGATATTTTGCAACCCCAAATCCATTGCGCTCGACATAGATTTTTTCTTTGTACATTTCCGGCCACAGCACGCTGTAAACTGGAACGCCCTCTTTCCCAACGGCATTGATGAAGGTCTTGATATCACATTTAAGCAGTTCGACCTTCAGAATGAAGGGAGCCCACCAGAAGGAGTTTTGCCGTTCTTCGGTATCTACTGGAGCGGCATAAACCAGCGGATGATCTTTCAGAGCCTTGATCAACATTTTTCCGTTGCGGATACGATTTGGCAGATTCCAAGTGGTGAAGCGAGCCAGTTCCACCAAGCCGATCTGGGATTGAATTTCCGTCATCCGGAAGTTATAGCCGAGGCGTTTATGGATGTACATCAGCTTGCCTTCCAGCTCCAGTAGGTTCAGGCGTTCTT
>JBAXYW010000160.1:0-8941 GCA_041670605.1 Lentisphaeria bacterium | reverse complement strand
CGGGCAAAGCCCGGGGTCGGCATGTAAGTTTGTAAATAGTGCCCTGAAGGGGCACCTCAATGATCCGTTTCACACCCCGAATATATTTTAAGTTAGCGCCAATAGGCGTCCTCGCCGGCATCCCGTATCGCGGTCCGTTTTCTTCCCGAAAAACAGAGGCATTAAAAACGTGTCAAGCGGCGTGCGTTATATTATCAAGCTTAGCAGAACTGTAAACCAAATGGAGGAAGCGATGACGAATATTATTTCCTGGCGACTTTTGGCATCGGTCATGATGGCTGGCGCTCTCGGCACTCTTTGCCGGTATCTGACCATGCATCTGGCTGGCAGTCTCTGCGGCGAGTGGTTACCCTGGGGAACGGTAGCGGTCAACCTGGGAGGGGCTTTTCTGGGCGGACTGCTGTTGCTGCTGGTGCAGCAACGGTTTCAGGTACTGGCACCGTTGTTGCCAGTGCTTACCATCGGCTTCCTGGGCGGTTTTACAACGTTTTCCACTTTTGCTTTGGAGAGTGCAGTGCTCATTCAGGAAGGGGCTTGTTTGCGCGCTGCTGCCAATCTCCTGCTGCAGAATGTCGGCGGCATTGCCGCCGTATTTGCCGGTATGGCCTGTGCCCGCCTGCTGCTCTAATACCTTGACAGATTTAAATATATTTTGGTCGATTGTCCCGGTTTCGAGAACACTGAAAGGATGCTATGAAAGAACGTTATTATCGCCGGCTGGATGCCTTGCTGATTGCCGGGATTCTGCTGATTTATTTTTTCTGCAATTTGCAGAAAGTCATCATTCCCGGCTCTATTTTTAATGAGTTGCAGCAGCATTTTGGAGCCACTGCCATCGAGATTACCGGGCTGGGTGCAGTTTTCATGTACTGTTACGGTTTTTTTCAGCTGGCGACCGGTATGCTGATCGATCGTTACTCCGGGGTGCGGGTACTGGTTGTTGGCGGTATGGTTTTCACGCTGGGTTGTTTGCTGACGGCGCTGCCCCTGTCGCTGGGGGGAATGTATATGGCTCGTCTGCTGGCCGGGCTGGGAGCCAGTACGATCTTTCTGTCGATGATTACGGAATTGTCACGAATCTGCGGAAGGTATTTTTCGATCTTCGTCGGATTGGCGGTGTTTTGCGGGTATTCCGGCAGTGTGATCGGCAGCGTTCCATTTATTCTGCTGGCAGAGCATTTTCAATGGCAGTACTTGCTCATGATTTTGGCCTTGCTGATGCTTGTTGTCCAGCTGGCTTTCATGCTGCTGGCATATTTGGCCAAGCTGCCGGAAATCCGTCCGGAGGTCTCCTTTTCGTTGAAGACCTTTGCTAAACCGCTGAAAAATCCCCAGAATTGGTATACGATGCTGTTTATATGTTTTATTTTCGGCAGTTATTTTACCATGCAAACCGTGATTGGGAAAAAGATCCTCGAGGATTATGTCGGCATGAGTGCAGCGTCTGCCGGTCTTGTGCTGACCATGATGGTGGTATTGGCGGCTGTGGATGGCTTTGCGGCGACTTTGCTGAGCAGCTGGGCCGGCAATCGGAAGGTGATTTTTCTGCGCATGGCAGCAGTGGCGGCCATGCTTTCGCTGCTGGCGGCCATGCTTGCGGTCGGGCTGGGGTATCGTGCCGTCTGGTTTTGGTGGACGATATTTCTGATCCTGGCTGCTGCCGGTAATTTTGCTCCACTGGCCATTGTGTTGGTACGGGATAACAATCCCCCTGAAAATTTGGGGACGGCCACCAGCATCGTCAACTGTAGCCCTTATGTCGCTGTTGCCATTATGGGTAACACGATTGGCTGGATCATGGGAAGGTGGGAACCCAGTGCTGCTGCCGGAGCCAGGATTTATCCCCCCCAGGCGTATTTTGCCATCTTCCTATTGCTTGCGCTTGCTGCCGGCGTGGGTTGTGTCGGGGCTTTCCTGTTGCAGGAAAAATGCGTTTCGCACCTGGTCGCGGTTCAGTAAAATAAACCTGCTGAAGATGCGAGCCGAGCCAATCGGTTGGAGAAGTAAGGTGGAATCCGGCGAATTTGATGTACGTTGATTCGGAGAACATGCAATGGCCAAGAAAAGGTTTTTCGGAAAAGCAGTTTTCCCATTTGTGATGCTGATTTTTCTGATCCGCATCTTGAATTGGGCTCTTGGTGATATCAGCCATGATGAAGTTCTGAGTCTTGGTATGTATTGTCATGGACTGGAAGGAGAAGTCCCTTCGTTCTGGTCAATTTTCCGCAATTATACTCTGGCGAACAATCACATGCTCTCCTCCGCCTGCTATTGGCTATGGTTGCGCGTAATTTCTGTGGATTCTTCGTCCTTGCTTCTGCGTCTTCCGTCTATTGCTTTTGGGCTGCTGACGCTCTGGCTGGTTTCCGTTCAGTGGCGTTCCTGGCTGGGAAAGCGTTGGTCGGCAGTAGGTGGTATTTTACTGGCATCAAGTTCAATCTATACGTCGTTTGCTTATCAGATACGTGGCTATTCGCTGAGTATTTTGTTGGCGACCTTGTCCGTGACGGCCTTATTGGAACTGATCAGCTCTCAAGGCAAGCGGGGGCAATTTCTGCTTTGCCTGTCACTTTTTCTACAGCCTCTGGTCATGCCGAGCGGTGTGATTCTGGCTCCTGCCATCGCGCTGATATTACTGCTGGTTTGCATCCGGCAGGATAAAAACGTTTGTGCGGCGGTGCCGATTATTTTGCCTGGCTTGTTGTCGGCGGGATTGGCTGGCGCATACTACCTGACTCTAGGCTCACAGGTTTCAATGGCTGCTGAGAATGCCGGCAGAGTCGCTGTTCTGTTATGGACCCGATGGAGTGCACTTGGCAATGTTCTACTGGCTTTTGGCTTGCATGCCGGGATTTTACTTTTGCCCATCGGTAATCTGTTGGTGTCTCCTGGCAAGGGTACGTCGAATCAGAGGGTTTTACCCGAAGGTTCTTTCAGTAATCGGCAACTTGTTTTTCTTTTACTGTTCAGTATACTGCTTCCAATTTTGGGGATGTTTCTTCTGGCTCCGGCTAAACTGTTGCCATTTCCTCGGAATTGCCTGTTGTTTCTGCCCCTGTTTACGTTTGCTCTGCTGTTGGCGGCTCGTGAACAGCATTTTTTTCGACGCTGTCCTGTCGTGTTAATTTGTCTATTGCTTTTGTATGCCTTCGCAGTGGAGTCCTTTTTCTCTTGGCGTACTGGGCGTCTGATTCAACAGGGAAAACGTCCATTGAGTCTTACCATGCAACTGTACCGGGGAGCAAATGAATTCACCAGGATTGCCAGAATGTGCAGGGAAATCAAGTTGCAACCGCAAACCATGATCATTACTCAGGATTATGATCTGGCGACTTTGCTTTGGCACATGACTGCTTGCGGTCTGGATACACAATATGTCCATTCCCCTAAAACGATCAAGAGTGAAATTTTTCATCGCCCGTTGGGGAATTTACCAGTTCTGGTTATTGCTCAGAATGATATTCAAGCGGTCGAACTGATGCAGGTGGCGGGGCTGAATCCCCGAAAAAAACGTCTTTTAGAGGTTTTTCAGCGTCGTCGCTTATATGTAGTGGAATGAGTGTTTTTTTAGCGAACTGATTTGGTGCTCTGCTCTTGCATGGAATTCACATTTGTTTCAGCAAGTTCCGGCAGAAGAGCAGATCTTCCGCAATGCTTATTTCCAGGGGAGACTGACGCAAATGCGCTGGCAAAACAGCGAAAGTGTAGGTTTCTACTTCCAGATGACGGACGCCACTTAGCTGTAGCTCGCGGACGAACTCCGGGTCAAGTTCATTGCGGCTGGAGCGCAATTCAGCGGAATCCGGACAGGCCAGCGGGATATGGAAATGTGTGCGCAATTCGCCTTCTGGATGGTCTTTGGCAAAATCAAGGGCCTGAGGCAGATCAGAAAAGCGATGGATTACGGGAGCTTCGGATGGAATTCGCACACTGCTTTGGTGCAGATAGACTGGATCAATGAAGGCTTCCGCAGGCTTCAGATGTTGCCCTGAGAAAATCGGCGCGGCGCTGATATGGACTTTGACAATTGGGATATCAGCCTGGCGCAGTGTTTTCAGACATTCGGTGGAGGATTCATACAGCACGGCCTGGTGGCAGGTGTCAAGGCAAACGCCGAGATATCGATTTTGTACATTCAGTGGGAGCAAGCAATCTTTGCGCAGTTGTTCCGTGAAGAATTCACAGATGGAGTCGCAGGAGTCCAGCAGGCAATCCGGTTCGGGTTCCAGTCCGACGCGGACAAGGCGCCCAGTTGTTCGTTCCAGTTGCTCCAGTTGGATAATCAGGGAGTTCAGATTGCTGAAGATTGCCGGCATATTCTCCGGTTTCAGCAGAGCGCGGTAACCGAGAGCGACCGTGCTGAGGCTGCCATATTCCAAGTCTGCCGGCAGGATGCCAGCTAGGATTTGCGCAGCTTGGAGAGTGTACTGCAGCCTTTCCGGCGTTTCCCATCCGGGTTGATAAACGCTTTCCTTGACCGCACCATGATGAAATTCGCCATAGGGGAAGACATTGATCGTGTAGGGATAGAGATTTTCCTGCTGGCAGAAGGCCTGCAGTGCTTGAATTTCTTCTGGGGCTTTCAGCAGAGTGGCAACCGCTTCTGCACTCAGCCGTAGCCCCAGACCAAATGGAGCTTTACTGGAGAGTACTTGAGCTTTGACTTTCGGAACAAAGTTTTTCAGAGCGGCAAAATGATCCTGCCAGTGATTTCCTGGGTGGACATTCATGCAATAGCTCAGGTGGCCGCTGTATTCTTTCAGAGGTATTTTCATGGTTTGAGTTGTTGTGTCCAATGGCGCAGTGACGCATCTCTGGCTCCCATCACCAAAACGCATTTTTTATGGGAATGATTACGGATGATTTGTTCGGCCTGCTCCCGGGTGTCGGCGGCTGTGACCGGTAGTCCTGCGGCCTGGAGTTCATCGGCGACTTCCCGTGAAGTCGGCTTATGGCTACTGCTGCCGCCGGCATAATAGACCGGCAGCAGGATCAGTTGATCCCCAGGCTGCAGAGCCTGATGCAGACTCTGTTTCAGGGCTTCCCGCATGAACCCAAGTGGTGCAAAGCCATGCGGCTGAAAGACCGCCAGCAACGGACTGCCAAAACGCGCTCGCGCCGCCGCAAGAGCCGCCGAAATCTTTTCCGGATTATGAGCATAATCATTGATTCTTGGACAGGAGTCCCCCGGTGTAGAAAGCAATTCAAAACGTTGACGAACACCCCGGAAAGCGCTCAGGCTGGACGGTAGTTCAGCAAGTTTATTTTGCAGTAATCCATCCTTAATCAGCAGGGAAAGCAGCTGCAATACAGCGGCGGCATTCCAGGCGGAATGCAGCCCATTCTGCTGGCAGATGATCGGGCTTGGAAAACCATGCATTTGAAATTGGCAGCCTTCTGGAGTGGCCTGATAGTTTTCCGGGAAAGCGGTTGTGTCCGTCTGTTTGCCAGATACTGCTTGTTCCGCGAAGAATCGAACCGGCAGATGATCGGGGCAGAGGAGTTGCAGAGCTGTCGGCAGAACAGCTCCGCAGCGGGTTTTATGGAGGAAGGCGGTGAAGACTTGTCGCAGTTCATCTGCACTGTAGTGATCATTGCCGATATTCAGCAGGATGGCATAATCCGGGCTGAATTCCCGGATGCTGCGGTCGCTTTCATCGACTTCGACTAATAGGAATTCCGGATTTGGGTCGGCATAAAAGTTACCTGGCCACTCTGCCGTTTCAAAATCATTGCAATAGCCGCCGTTGACCATCAGTATGCGTCGTCCCAAGCTGTGTAAAGCGGAACTCAACCAGCCGGTGACTGAGGTTTTGCCGCAGGAGCCGGCCACCGCGATCTGGGTGGCAGGGATGCGGTTGATGCTTTGCGCCAGGGCGCTGGCCCGGTGCATCAGAGGGATATTTGGCGCTGCCAAAAAGTCCGGATTGTCGGCTTCCACCGCTGCGGAATAGATCAGCAGATCGGGTTTCCAACTGGCGATGCCGGAACCGTCTTGAGGGAACAGGGCGATCCTCTGCCCAGTTAATTTCTGGTAGAGCTCCTGCTTGTCGGGATCGTGGAGCCCACGGTCGCTGCCAGCGACAGAATAGCCCAGATGCTTCAGCAGTTGAGCCAGACCGCTCATGCCAATCCCCCCGATCCCAACCAGAAAAACCCGGGCAGGAGCAGGAGGTAAAAGGAGATGGGGTTGATTGCTATTCATATGTTTTGTTGGGAGAAAGCTGTGGAGTATTGCTTGAGCTTATGGTTTGGAGGGGGGAAAGCCGTTGCTGCCTTTTCCGGCTTTCAGGGTCGACAGGCTTTCCAAGCTGGCCTGACGCCAAGTGGGCTCCGTCAGGATCAGCTGCAGCAGTTTGCCGCAGGCCAGGGCATCATAGAGGGCATCATGCGCCATGCTGTCCGGGCAGAGAGATGCCATGCTGTCACTCAAACCAAGGTTTGCTGTAAGGTCTTCCAGTTTATAAGTGATTTGTCCGGGAAAAGCCAGCCGGGCAAGCACCAGGGTGTCCAACCAGGGGCCGAAGTGATGGAATGGGAAGGACTGTTTGAGGAGGTTGCGTTCCACCGGGACATTATGGGCCAGTAGAATACGCCCGGAAAACCAGGTTTGCAGGACAGGCCAGAGTTCCAGCAGGCTTGGGGCTTGCGCAAGTTCTTTGCGCAAAGCCGCCCAACGCCCCGGCGTGTAGGGATTGAAAGGCTGTTCTTCCGGAACTTTCAGCAGACTGGAGTAGTGGCAGTCCGGGCAGAGCTTGCCATTGCGCAACAACACCATGCCAATTTGCCAGGGAGTATTGTTAAAACCAGGACTGCTGCCGGTGCTTTCAAAATCTATGGCGACAATCTCTTGCATGCGCTTCCCGTACTACGATCTGTCAATTTCTTGTGGAAGAATTTAAACAACTCATGCAAAGCATTGGGCATGTGTACGTTTGTAGTTCAGTCTTTGGACTGCGCAGCTCCCGCGGATCTGCTTCCCCGTTCCCGGACAAATCCGTCGGGTGCCGCAGGGTCTGCGGCACCTACGTTCACGTCTCCGTTTTCAGGACGGCAACGAACCGCGATACGGGATGCCGGCGAGGACGTCGGCGCTCCATAGCTCGCGCTCGTTTTGAGACGCATGACAAAATGACCCAAAGCTCCGGATGAATTGTTTCGCGTGTGGACATCAGTCCACCCGAGGTTTAACAAAGCAAAAATAGATTTAAATAATATAATCGTCTTTACCGGAAAAGGCGTTCTCTCTTCCTCCTGTGTGTACTGTCCGAGTGTCTATCGTTGCAAGTTTGTGCGAGAGACCCTTTTTCGGACTGCCATTTTGTGAAAAGTCCGATATATTATCTTTTTTACGTTTACGATCTATCACGCAATCACTTTCAGGAAGAAACCATGTCTGCGAAACGGGTTTTAACGGGGATTCAGCCATCCGGGACTTTGCATATCGGGAATTATTTTGGCACAATGCGGCAGTCTTTAGCGATGCAACAGGATCACGATTGTTTTTATTTCATTGCCAATTTTCATGCGATGACCTCAATGCCGGCACCGGAGCAGTTGCGGGAGCGCACGTTCCAGGTGGCGGTTGATTTTCTGGCCTGTGGGCTGGATCCTTCGAAAACCATTTTTTTCCGCCAATCGGATGTCTCCGAGGTACAGACGCTCACCTGGATTCTAAGCTGTCTTTGTCCGCTGGGCTTATTGGAGCGTTGCCACAGCTATAAGGATAAATTGGCTCATGGTCTGGAGGCCAATCATGGACTGCTGGCCTATCCGGTGCTGATGGCAGCTGACATTCTTATGTATGATTCGAATCTTGTTCCCGTAGGCAAAGACCAGAAGCAACACTTGGAAGTCACCCGGGATCTCGCGATTCGTTTCAATAACCGGTATGGCGATAATCTGCTGGTGGTACCGGAACCCCTGATTCAGGAAGAAGTCGCTGTGGTGCCCGGACTGGATGGACAGAAGATGTCCAAGAGCTATGACAATACCATCGAAATTTTCAGCGAGGGGAAGGCAGCACGCAGCAAATTCATGCGGATTGTCACGGATTCCACTCCGCTGGAGGATCCGAAAGACCCGGATCACTGCAATGTTTTTGCCTTGTATAAGCTGATGGCCACACCCGAAGAACAAGCCGAATTGCGCGCTCGCTATCAAGCCGGCGGAATGGGTTATGGGCATGCCAAACAAGCCCTGTTCGATAAATATTCTGAATATTTTTTGGAAATGCGTGAGCGTCGCAAAAAACTGCTCGAGAAGCCTGGCGAGGTGGAAGAGATTCTTCGGGATGGTGCTGCCCGGGCTCGGAAAATTGCTCAGGTCACGATGACCAGGGTATTGGCCGCGGTCGGTTTATAAGTGCAGTTTGCCATTGAATGCGTTGAAATGGACGGGATGCCACTGCCTGGCAGAAGCAAAAACAGCAGGTTGCCGCGATGAGTTATGCCGCCAAACTAACGGAAATGCAGCGTCAGCAAGCGCGCCGCAATGCGATAATATCTGCTTTGTTTGGCTGCATTGCTGAGCTGATGTTGGACAGCAGTGCAGTGATCATCACCTACATCTCTCTTCTCAAGGGAGGGGATATGTTTTCCATGCTATCCAGCAGTTTGGGAGGGATCGCTTATGTCCTGCTGCTGATACCCTTGGCGGGATTGAATGATATTCTCGGTTTGAAACGTTCGGTCCGCATTGCTTGCCGGCTGGGCTGTGCGGCTTATCTGTTGATGGCGATGGCTCCGTATTTTGGAGATTTTGCCAAATATGTAGTGCTCTTTGGCGCTTTTGCTTTCAGTATGACGAAGCCCCTTTACCTGAATACTTGGTATCCCCTGCTGGATAATTTTCTGTTGCCACAGGAACGAGCGGTGTTTTTCGGGCGAATGCGTTTTCTCTATATGGTTTTGAATGCGGTATTATTTTCTCTGCTGGGGCT
>JBAXYW010000159.1:0-9014 GCA_041670605.1 Lentisphaeria bacterium | reverse complement strand
TTTCAGCTCCGGCTCCTCCCCAGAATGTGCCCGGAGCTTCCAGCTCCGGATCCGCACCCAGAATGTGCCCGGAGCTTCCAGCTCCGGATCCGCCCCCAGAATGTGCCCGGAGCTTCCAGCTCCGGATCCTCCCCGTTCCCGGCGTCGCAAGCGACCGCCAACAGAACGGCAGATTTTGGGATTGTTGCGGCTCTATAGTTTCGGTTACGGACGCCAGTCCACCCCGATGAAGAATCAAGCCAAGTCTTCGATACGGAAAACGACCGGCGCGGCATGAATACTTTTTTCCCGGCTGATTTCCTCAATTGCCTGACGCATTGCCGAGACTTTGGCCTTGTGGGTCAAAATCATGATCGGCACCGAAAGTTGCTGATCTTCCTTCTGCGTCACACTCGCGATACTGATCTGATATTTGCCGAGGATTCCGCTGATAATCGCCAGCGTTCCTGGCTGATCAGCGACTTGCAACCGTAAATAATAACGGGAGACAACTTCATCGCTGGCAATCAGCCCTTTATACTCTTCAAAAACCGGGAAAGCCGGCAGGCGGTTAGAGCAATTCCCCAGCAGGTTCAGGCCGATATCGACAACATCGGCCACGACTGCGCTCGAAGTGGCTTCCCGCCCGGCTCCGCGACCATAATACAGCGTCGTACCGACCACATCGCCAGCAACCCTAACCGCGTTATAGACGCCATTGACATGCCCCAACAAGGAGCTTTCCGGGATCAGCGATGGGCACACGCTCAATTGGATATAACCGTCAATATCCTTGATCGCAGCCAGCAGCTTGATCCGATAGCCCAAGCTGTCGGCATAACAGATGTCATTCAGAGTCACTTCCCGGATTCCCTGTACATCGACATCGGCAGCGGTAAACCATTTCCCATAGACCAGGCTGGCCAGCAGAGCGGCCTTGTGAGCCGTATCCAGGCCATCGACATCCATTGAGGGATTGGCTTCGGCATAACCAGCTTCCTGAGCGGCTTTCAGAACCACTTCAAAGCCGGTATTATCCGTTTCCATTGTCGTCAGGATATAATTACAGGTACCATTAAGAATGCCGTAGATTTCCTTGATCCGGTTACCCACCAGGCCTTCGCGCAAGGCCTTGATGCAGGGAATTCCACCCCCCACACTGGCTTCAAAATAAATTTCAGTCTGATGTTTCCGCGCCAGGGCAAAGAGCTCATCGCCATAAGTCGCCAACAGAGCCTTGTTGGCAGTCACCACAGGTTTTCCCTGTTTCAAAGCCGTAGTAACGAATTGCCGGGCGGCAGTGATGCCGCCGACCAACTCCACCACGACATCGACGTCTGGCGAATCAATCAAGGCCATAGCATCCGTTCCCAGCACACCGTCCGCTACCGTAACTCCACGGTCACTGACAATATCCAAGTCGGCAATTTTGCTGATCACAGGCAGAATCCCACTGCGCTTGGCAATCAAATCGCCATTTTTCTGTACCGTTTCCACCAGGCCGGCACCCACAGTGCCAAAACCAATCAGGCCGATTTTGATTTGTTTCATTACTTCTTTCCTGCAAAAAATACTGCCCAGCGGACAGAATATGCAAATTTTCAGTGCTGCTCTGCTCCGGCCTTATAGTACCGTCGCTTTCCGGTTTTGTTCAGAAAGCACCACGACTTTCGGCTGAAAACCAACCGCTTCTGTAGATTCCATCAAAGCGAAAGCCATGATCGTCACTAGATCCCCCACCATACCCAACCGGGCGGCAGCTCCATTCAGGCAGAATTCCAAACTGCCGCGAGCTGCCGGGATGGCATATGTTTCTAGGCGCAACCCATTATTCTGATTGACGACGAGAATTTTTTCATACGGCAGGATGCCGGCCAGATCCAGCAAATCCAGATCGATCGACAGGCTGCCTTCGTAATTCAATTCGCAAGCAGTCAATATGACCCGGTGCAGCTTGCATTTCAACATTTGTACCTGCATAACGCTTCTCTTTTCTGAATCAGGGTTTTTGTGCCTTGGCGGCAATTCTCAGACGCAAGGCATTAAGTTTGATAAATCCGGTCGCATCAGCTTGGTCATAGACATTGTCTTTTTCAAAGGTCACGACTTCGGAATCGTACAGCGTATAAGGAGAGCGCCGCCCGACGATAAAGCAGTTGCCTTTGTAGAGCTTGCAGCGAACTTCACCAGAAACGTTTTTTTGGCTCTCCGTAATGGCGGCTTGTAAAAATTCGCGTTCTGGTGAGAACCAGAACCCGTTATAGACCATGTTGGAATATTGCGGAACGAGCTGATCACGCATATTCATGACTTCACGATCCATGCAGATCGATTCCATCGCGCGATGGGCATTGAACAGAATCGTGCCGCCAGGCGTTTCATAGATCCCCCGGTCTTTCATGCCGGTATAACGAGTCTCCACAATATCGATTCGTCCGACCGCGTGTTTTCCGCCCAGACGATTCAGTTCCCGCATCAATGCTGCCGGGCTCAAAGCAGTACCATTCACAGTGACCGGGTTCCCTTTTTCAAAACCAATCGTCACATATTCGGCCTGATCCGGCGCCTTTTCAACCGGCACCGTCAACACATGCGTCTCCACCGGAGACTCCAGCCAGGGGTCTTCCAGAACGCCGCCTTCAAAACTAATATGCAGCAAATTCCGATCCATCGAATACGGCTTGGCTGCAGAGACTGTAATGGGAATATTGCGTTCCTTGGCATAATGGATTAAATCTGTACGCGACTTGAACGTCCAGTCCGGGCTGCGCCAGGGAGCGATAATTTTGATATCCGGTTGCAAGGCATATGCCGTCAATTCAAAGCGAATCTGGTCATTGCCTTTTCCAGTGGCTCCATGGCAGATATATTCCGCCTTTTCGGCCTGGGCAATTTCCACCAGGCGTTTGGCAATCAGTGGCCGGGCAATCGAAGTGCCCAACAGGTACATATTTTCGTAGATGGCGTTGGCCTGGAACATCGGGAAAATATAATCGCGAGCAAATTCTTCGGTCAAATCTTCGATGTAGGATTTCACTGCACCAGTCGCATACGCTTTCTCATGCAACCCGTCCAACTCCTCATCCTGTCCAACATTAGCACAAAAAGTGACCACTTCTGCCTGATACTTTTCTTGTAGCCAAGTCAGAATACAGGAAGTATCCAAACCACCGGAATACGCCAATACTACTTTCATCTTTTCACCTCATAAAACAGGGTCTCGCAACCAAACGAACAGGAATCAAAAATGATATAATCAAATAATATAAACCACCAAAACCACTACGGTGCGCCCTTTCACCCATTTTTCGGACGGCGTTCTCAGATGAAAGCGCTCACTCCTTCCTCTCCGGCTTCAGTTCTTGGGGGACTTTTCGCGCGCGCCTCCTCCTCAACTCTTCGCGCGTGTTTCCTCTTCCTCTTCCTCTTCCTCTTCCTCTTCCTCTTCCTCTTCCTCTTCCTCTTCCTCTTCCTCTTCCTCTTCCTCTTCCTCTTCCTTTTCGCGCGCGCGTCCTCTTTCGGGTAGGAGGCCCCCTGGTTGGGTGGGCTGGCTGATTTCTGCAAGGGCACAAAAAAAATAACGTTTCTGCAGGTTTTTTCAAGCAGAATCATACAGTATCATAAAAAGTCATGGAGCCTCCATGAAAGCTTAGGAATTTCTATGATACTTTTGGATTTTTTATGAATTGGTTTCCGGCGTGGGTCAAAAAGGCCTGTTTTCGAGTAACAGTCATACAAGCAAAGGACTCGCCGCCTTAGGACAAGTTGGCATACAACGTGTAACTCTATTTTAAAGCGCGCCTGGATTCTCTTACCCGCCTGGCTAGATGTCGCAAAGAAAATGACTGATTACTTTTGGATGCCGAACAAACGGCAAGCATTTGCGGTTGTAAGGGCTGCCAATTCGTCCACTTCCATGTGCAATTCCTGGGCGACTTTCTCGGCGACCGCCGGCAAGAAAGCCGGCGTATTGGTTTTCCCGCGGTAGGGCACAGGAGCAAGATATGGCGAATCGGTTTCCAACAGCAGACGGTCCTGCGGAACGACAGCCAAAGCACTGCGAATATTGTCAGCTTTCTTGAATGTTACCATACCATTGAAGGAAAGATAGGCACCCAAGCGAAGCCATTGTTCAGCTTCTGCAACCGTCCCGGTAAAGCTGTGTACTACAAACGGAAGTCCCACCGCATAGTATTCACTGACCAGCTCAAAGCAGGGAGCAAAAGCTTCCCGGCAATGAATAATTACGGGCTTTTTTACCTCCGCAGCCAACTCCAGAAAAGTGGTAAAAACTCGCTCCTGATCCGCCCTTGGACTGAAATCATAATAAAAATCCAAGCCGATTTCGCCCACCGCCACCACCCCTGGAAGCTGTAGCCAATTGCGAAAGCCGGGTAAATCCGCGACTGCAAATTGGGCGGCAGCATGCGGATGCATCCCGACTGCGACATAGATTCCTGCCTCGGGGTTCGCGAGATTACAGAGAAAATTCCCATCCTCCAGCGAAGTTCCTGCTACCAGGAAACGCGAGACTCCCTTTGCCCTGGCTTCTGAAAAAAAAGGTTCTGCGGCTATATCGCCAGCCAAATGAAGGTGTGAATCAAAAAACATAAGTAAAAAAATCGTTAAAACTGAATTATCACGTTTAAAAATGCTGACTCAAAAGCGACAAAGAAAAATACAAATATATTGGGAGATCGCAGATTTTACAACTGCGGAAAAGCTGAAACAGGAACAGAAAAAGTTGCGAGTATTCCTATTTTCGCTTGCACAAAGAGAAAGTTGCGATATATATTGAGAGTGTCACTCGGAATCACTGGATGGATTCCTTTGCTTCATAGAATTTTCAGACCAGGAGATCACTGTCATGAAACGCTACCTTCTAACGATTACCCTCGAAGACATGCCATATGCTTGCTGGCGCCAGGTCATTGTTCCCGGTGGTCTGAAGCTCGATGCCCTGCATTTGCTGTTGCAGCAGGTGATGGGCTGGCAAAATTGCCACCTTTATCTATTCCAGTTCGGTTCTAAACAATACCGTGAAGAGGGTGCAATGGAAGCATTGGACACCCGCCAGACGGCTGCCGATGTCACCATTGAAAAAGCGCTGGGGAAAAAGACTTCCTTCACCTATGAGTATGACCTGGGAGATTCCTGGATGCATACCATCCGGGTGCAAACTGTAAAAGATGACTTTGAACCCGACAGGATGTTCTATTGCGTCGACGGCAAAGGAGCCTGCCCCCCCGAAGACTGTGGCGGAGGTTGGGGATTTCAGGAAATGCTGGAAACTATTAGCAATCCGGACTCCGAGGACTTTGCCGAAATGCGGGAATGGGCCGAAATAGAAGATGATGAAGAGGTCAGCCACCGCTGGCCGGGAAAATTCCCCATCGCCAAAGTAAATAAATGGCTCGCAAAAATCAAATTGAAATAACAATTTCAAGCTGTTTTCGGCCCTCTTTCCCAGCTTCGTACGGGAAAGAGGTCAGTTGGATTTTATTTCTGAACCTGTATTAGCATAGCGCTGAAAATCCCGTTCTGCGTTACGAAAATAATAACGGCAGAGGAGCAAGCTCCAGACCGCCAGACCACTGTATATCCAGACTGTATTCTGCATTAATACTCCCGGAAGAACAAAGCATAAAAGCGAAACAAAACTCAACAGTACGATGACAAAAGCCACCGGATGAGCAAAATTCAACGTAACGCCAACCCATTTCCAACGTGGATGTTTATAGATATAAACCCGTGGGTCTTCCCGGCAGTAGTAAATAATTGCCCTGAATCCCTTATGCATTGCTCCCTGAGGTATGCCCGACATCTTGTCCCCTCCTATGCTGAACGGTGCGAATCCCACTCCCGGTATCATAAAATTGCAGTAAATACAATATATTTTCCAACGATACAATTACCAGCATATCATTTACCCAAAGCCGATGCCGCAGGCTCTGCAGAAAACTTTGAACGACCGAGAATATTTCAGAAACAGGATCCCATCCTTTTTTTTTGCGGGTCTATCTCATAACAGGGACAAGACATGAAAACCATTCTACTGTCCATTATAACAGGAGTGATAATGAGCAAAATCGGCATTGCACAATCGCCATACGAGCCCTTGAACGAAAGCGAAAAACAAGTGTTGTTGCTACAGGGCACGGAACGCCCTTTCTCCGGCAAATATCATGATTTTTTTGCTCTCGGGATTTACTGTTGCCGGAAATGCGGGGCACCTTTATACTATTCCGATGATAAATTCTCTTCCGGCTGTGGCTGGCCGGCATTTGACGATGAAATTCCCGGGGCGGTCAAGCGCCTGCAAGACGCCGATGGCCGCCGCACCGAAATCCGCTGCGCCAGCTGCCAGGGACATCTCGGACACATCTTCCACGACGAAAACCTGACCGCAAAAAATACCCGGCATTGCGTCAATTCAGTTTCCCTGGTCTTTGAACCACAACCGAATGGACGGCTCAAACAGGCTGTTTTTGCGGGCGGCTGCTTTTGGGGAGTTGAGGTTCTGCTCCAGAGCCAGACCGGGGTTCTGGCCGCCATCAGCGGATATTCCGGCGGCACACTGGACAATCCCTCGTATCGCCAGGTTTGCACTGGCCAGACAGGCCATATGGAAGCCGTCAGCGTCATCTATGATTCACAACAAACGGATTTTGAAAAACTCTGCCGGTACTTTCTGGAAATTCATGACCCCACTCAACAAGACAGGCAGGGACCCGACCTCGGTAAACAATACGCCTCAGCCATTTTTTATCTGGATTCGGAACAACAGCAAAGCGCATATCGCTTAGTAGAAATTCTGCGAAAAAAAGGCTATGATATGCAAACTAGGATTCTGCCTTTTCAACGCTTCTGGCAAGCCGAAAAAGAACATCAGGATTATTATCAAAAAAACGGCAAACAACCCTATTGTCACCGATGGCAGAAAAAATTCTAGAGACCCTGAAACAGTCTTGCAACGAAGCAACCCCGAAACAAGGGTTTCTCCGGTACTCTTTAAAGTATTTGACTTATTTTTTGAAGTCCTGCAGAATTTCTTCACGACACTTTGCATCCGTCAGATAGGAATACGCAATCTCTGCCATGGCAACGGCAGCGGCCAGCATATTCTGTTGCGCTAACGTGCTGGCAGCGCCCGCACAAAACGCTTTTGAATGGCCGGGGATCTCCGTTTTTGAGATGGCAAAATAGGGATGGATTCCCGGACACACCTGGGAAAAATCGCCAAAATCACTTGAACCACGACCGGCACTGCCAGGAACCACTTTCACGCCTTGCGCCTGCATCGCCTCCACATAACGATGATTCATCACCGCATTCGGTTTACGAGCCTTATAGGGCTGATTACAAGGAGAAATCTTAAAGGTGCACCCCGTCATTCTGGCAGCTCCTTCCACCATGGCAAGGAAGCGTTCATTCATTTCCACCAGTTTTTCATTCTCCGGTGACCTCAGGAAAAAACAGCAACGGGTATAATCCGGAATAATATTCGGGCGTACCCCTCCGGCCTCAATGATCCCATGAATTCGCGACGATTCCGGCAATTGTTGACGCCAGCAGGAAACGCTGTTAAACAACAGAATGACGGCATCCAGGGCATTGATGCCCAATTCCGGCGTTCCGCTGGCATGGGCGGCTTTGCCAAAATATTCCACCGTCAGACGATTGACCGCCATGGATCCCAGGTCCTTGGAGGTACGCCAGCTGGGATGCACCATCATGACAGCCCCAACTCCATCCAGGCAACGCTCTTTGAGCATCAACACCTTGCCGCCCATGCTTTCCTCTCCAGGAGTACCCAAAACGACGACCCGGCCGGGCTTTCCGGAATGCTGCAGCATCTGCTGCGTCAGGCGAGCTGCCGCCATTGCGGCAGTACAAATCAGATTGTGCCCACAGCCATGGTCAACGCCAGGCAAGGCATCATACTCCGAAGCAATGGCAAAAACCTCTCCCCCCTCGCCCCACTCTGCACGGTATGCCGTTTCCAAACCGGCATAGGGCGTCACGACTTGAAACCCGAATTCCTTCAGCAGGTCGACTTGACGACGGCAAGCATAGTGTTCCTGAAACCCCAACTCGGGGTGTTCCCAAATATCCTGACTCAAGTGGGAAAAAAACGCTTCATTTCCTTTGAGGAATCCCTGCAACTGCTGAATATGACTTTCGTTATCTGACATCCGTCCTGCTCCTTTGTGTAATTTCGATGAGAAACAATCTGCTGAAACAAACTCAGTATAACACCATGGATGAAAAAAACAATTTTAGAGTTTAGATTTTCCCCGTCACTTGACAAAGCAGCTAGTTAATAATATAGTGTTTTAACATCTACCTGAAAATTGAAATCTACTGCCACAGCGGGAACTACGGTTTTTAGCTGTGATACCCTTAGTATTTTTTTACGATTTTAGCAAAAGAAATAAATTCGGCAGCAAGCAGTGTCTTTCAACAAGACAGGCAAATTTTTCGACTGCGCTTGTTCCCTTTTTGCAGCAACTTTTTGATAAATACACGATGGCGGTTACAGCGTTACGAAGATTAAAGATCGCTCAACTTTCAATGGTCTTGGAATTTAAAGGTAAAAAAGAAGGACAGAAATCATGCGAAACCGCAAACAGCGGAATGTTGTTAAATCATTCACCCTCATTGAGTTATTGGTGGTTATTGCGATTATTGCGATTCTGGCTTCGATGTTGTTGCCGGCCTTGAGCAAAGCCCGAGCAAAGGCACAACAGGTCAAGTGCACGAATAATTTGAAGCAGCTCGGTCTGGCTATGCAGATGTATCACCAAGAGTACGATGATTATTTTCCGCCATACAATATGTTTGCCAATTCTTGGGTATGGGGGTTTGCATTTCATCCTGAGGCGGCAGCTTCTCAACGGGTGCGTTCTTTGAATTATGTCAATTATGAGCTTTTGTTCTGTCCATCTTCCGGAAACCGTTTCAGCAAAACCAAGGGCACCTTGCTTAATGAATGTTATTCGGAATATGGTTACAACTGGTATATCCTATCTTGT
>JBAXYW010000158.1:0-9144 GCA_041670605.1 Lentisphaeria bacterium | reverse complement strand
GTTCAGTAAAATCGTCCACCAGAGCACAAGATGTAAGAGCAAAAGTTTGTTTTACGACTCCCTCGCAAATAAACCGTAAGCGTACGGCGGCGCCCTGCTACTGTAGACTATAATTGCTACCGCCAAGACCCCCACGGCTCTCGCATAATACACTAATACCGATTCGGCGATAAGATCAAAAAAGGCAATATGATCAGTGACGGCAACAAAACGTTCAACACAGGCTGGGCAAAGAATCAAAATCGTCTGAAGCTTTGCGTTTTGTCGTGAAGAAAACGTTGCGGGCTTTACTTTGACCTGTAACTTAGATAATTTTGAATACTGTCCGTAATTTTTATGTACTAAAGAATGCATCGCTTCCAGTGAACTGAAAAGCAGTGCACAAACCAGTAAAACAATATTGCTAGTATTTTTTTTGCGATTATTGACCATATAAGTTCACTTCTCAACCGATGTCAAAAATCGGCTCTCAGGAGCTATTACACTCAAAGGGTAATACTATATCCCGTTTTTGCGACTTCACCGCAATTTTTTATTACTTTACCCCAAAAATGTCAATCGTTCTTCTGCGATTCTTTTTTTCTGAACTGTATTTTGGAAAATTAGGATTTACATTAGGGGAGATCACGAGCATTAAAGGAATCGTTTTTTTGCTTACTTTGTCCATTTTTTCCGCATTCAATTTCAGTATGGAACGATTGCATTATTTTATCCGCCGGCTCCTGTTGATATTTCCGACCTTTCTCGGCATCACCTTCCTTTGCTTTACCATCATTCAGTTCGTGCCTGGAGGGCCCATCGAACAGGCTCTGCTCCAGATGAAAGGCGGTAGCAGCGGGGGGGAAAGCAGCGGGACCAAAGAAGGAAGCGCTGCCATTTCGGCAGAGCAACGGGAAGCCATCCGAAAACACTTTGGCTTTGACCAGCCGTTCCCAACACGCTACTGGAACTGGCTGGTACGAGATCGCATCGGTATGCGCATGGAATCGTATAAATTTCCTAACCGGACAGCTTGGCAGCTGATCGCACAACGCTTTCCGGTCTCCCTGGTGTTTGGCATTCCCAGTTTTTTGCTCAGTTATCTGATCTGCATCCCTCTGGGACTAACCAAGGCTCTGAAACATGGAAAAACCTTTGATTTCCTCTCCAGTGTTCTTGTTTTTGTCGGCTATGCCATTCCGGCTTTCGCACTCGGCATGCTATTGAAAATGCTGTTCTGCGGCACCACAGAGGGGCTCTGGAACTTCTTCCCGGCATCGGGTTTCCATTCCCAGAATTTTGCGGAATTGCCGATAGCCGGAAAAATCAAGGATATCACCAGCCATATGTTTCTGCCGGTACTCTGTTATCTGGCTGGAAATTTTGCGGTCTTGACTATGCTGATGAAAAATTCCTTGCTTGAACAGATCAACAGTGATTATGTACGCACCGTTTACGCGAAAGGCGGCAGCACGGCTCGTGCCTTGTGGGGTCACGCTTTGCGCAATGCCCTGATTCCAATCTCCACCGGCTTCGGCTCGATCCTGACCGTCATGTTCGCCGGATCGGTTATCATTGAACGCGTCTTTGAAATCCCCGGCATGGGGAGCCTGAGTCTGGAAGCGATTGTCAGCAGAGATTATCCGGTTTTCATGGGCATTCTAGCGTTGACCTCCATCCTGGGACTACTTGGAAATATCCTGTCGGATTTCTGTTACGTCCTGATTGATCCCCGGATTTCTTTTGCCCGAAATTGATACCGTCCGGGCGTATCCGCGGATACACCTGTTTTTTCAAGTCAGCCATCGGCCTCAAAGGAGCATTGTTCATGCATCCGACATCTTTAACCTGCGAACACGGAATGGTCTGCTATTTACCTCAGGAACCGTTCGGTTATTTCGGCTGGCCCAGCATTGCCCGTCAGGCGGATGGCACCTTGGTAATTGCCGCATCCGGCTTTCGCAGAATGCATGTCTGCCCTTGGGGTAAAACAATTCTCTGCCGCAGTCACGACAATGGGAAGACTTGGAGTTACCCGCAGGTCGTCAATGACACTCCCCTAGATGACCGGGATGCCGGTATCGTCAGTTTGGGCGGGCAACGCCTAGCACTGACTTGGTTCACCTCCAACACTACCGCCTATCTGAAAGCGGACTCGAAAACCGGCTGGGCAACAGAATTAAAGGAAACCGGAGCCATCCTTGACACTTGGACAACGGACATGTGCTCACGGCATATCGGCTCTTGGATCCGCATCAGTCCGGACGGATACTACTGGGGCGAAACCCTGCCCGCTCCCGTCAACACACCGCATGGCTTCATCGTGCTGAATGACGAGTCCTGGTTTTATCTGGGGAAAAAATGGGATATTGATCCAACAACTGCATTGCACCGGCATGCAACGCCAATTCAGGCCTGCCGTTCCACCGATGAGGGCAGAACTTGGGAAATGCTGGGCACCGTTCCGCTAGCTCAGCCCTTGAACAATGACTTGGTGCATGAACCCCATGTCATAGAACTCAAGGATGGCACTCTGCTGGGTGCCATCCGGGCACATAGCCCATTGCGCACGGTGTTGACCCGCTCAGAAGACGGCGGCAAAACTTGGAGTATCGCAGAGGAAATCGGCATTTTGGGTACGCCTCCTCATCTGCTACGGCATTCCTCTGGAGCAATCATCCTCGTCTATGGCTATCGTCTGTCTCCGTTCGGGCAGCGCGCCATGATCAGTTGGGATGAAGGACGCACTTGGCGCAAAGACCTGATTCTGCGCGACGACGGCCCGAACCTTGATCTGGGTTATCCGGCCTCTGTTGAATTGCCGGATAACAGCATCCTGACCATCTATTATCAGGCCTTGCAGACCGGCGATAAAACCGGAATCCTGTATACAAAATGGCAACTTCCCCCGGAAGCGAAATAAATACAACCTCCCCCGGAAAGACGAGGGAACTTACTTGATTTTCGAAAAAAAGTGACCATGGTGAAAAGTTTTCAAAGCGACGCGCTGATCGTCAGCAATCAGCAAATCCAAGGCGACTATTATAAAATGCAACTGGAGGCTCCGCAAATTGCGGCAGCGGCTCATCCTGGGCAGTTTATTCATGTCCAGATCCCGGATATGGAACACCGGATTCTGCGTCGCCCCTTCAGCATCAGTGATGCTGATGCTGTGAAGGGTATCCTGACTATTGTCTACAAAGTCGTCGGGGTGGGAACCGAACAGCTGAAAAAATCACCCGTGGGAAGTATGGTCAATATTCTTGGTCCGCGGGGCAATGGATTTTCGCCGTTGCCGGCAGAGCGTCGTGCCATTCTGGTCGGCGGCGGCTATGGTTGCGCGGCCATTTATCTTTTGGCTCACCAAGCAGTCCCCCCCCCATTGATCCTGCTTGGAGGACGCAGCCAGCAAGATATTATCATGGTTCCTGAATTCACTGCCTTGGGCTGCGACGTCCGGCTTTCCACCGATGACGGCAGTCTCGGTGAAAAAGGGAGAGTTACGCTGCTTCTGGAAAAAGCCCTGACAGAATTTCCGGCAGCCTGGGTGGCGGCCTGCGGCCCTATCCCGATGCTGAAAGCGGTCTCTCTTCTGAGCGCCGACCGGGGGCTGGTCGCTGAAGTCAGTCTGGACAGCGTCATGTGTTGCGGCATGGGCGCCTGCTTTGCCTGTGTGGTCAAAAAGAAAGCGGACAACGAACAGGGCTGGATCTATGTCCGAGCCTGCCAGGATGGCCCGGTTTTCAAAAGCAGTGAAGTTTATTGGGATTAATTTTACAAGAAGGTCACTTTGAAGCATGCGTATCGCAATTATTGCTGACATCCATTTCCGCCAGGATGGTGAAATGACCTGTGGAACCCGCCACAGGGCACTGGGAGCACTCCTGCTGGGACAGGCAATTTCACGCCTAAACCGCTTGTTGAAACCAGACCTGAGCATCCTGCTGGGAGACCTGATCGATAAGGGCAACGACCCACAGGCCACGGAAGACTTACAGCAAATCCAGGATCAGGCCAAAGCTTGTCAAAGCCCCCTTGTCATCCTGCCCGGAAATCATGATGGGGACCCGAAACAGTTTTATCAAGTTTTCCCCCGTCCGCCAGCAATTTTGGAACTCGGAAAAGTACGTTTTATCAACAATATCGATCCCGAACGCCCAGGATACAATGCGTTTCGCAATTCAGAGGGCATGGAACTGTTGCGCAAGGCGCGTCAGGGTTGGGATGGTATGCTGGTCAGCCTGCAACATGTACCGATTCTGCCGCCAGGAAAGAGCTCTTGCCCCTATCATTATGAAAACATCGAGGAAATTCTCCAGGAATTTCGAGCTCAGGGCGTCACGCTTTCCATTGGCGCCCACTATCACCCTGGTGTACCCCCGATTACCTTGGATGGAACGACGTATCTGGCCGCCCCTGCCCTCTGCGAAGAACCCTTCCAACTGCTGCTGATCGAACTCTCCGAAAACGGTATCGACAGCCAAATGCACGCTTTGCAACACCCTGCGAACGATACAATATACTGACTTTTCGGGCACGGAGAGCGGGGTCTGAAGCTCGCTGGACAATTGGCAAACGAAAGCCTGTACTACAACGCTGGCGTCCCAAAAACAAATGTTACCTGCAAATGATCCCCGGGTTATTCCGCCGGGGTATTTATTTACAATTTACGAGTCGCGGTCAATAAGGCGATCGTACTTTCCCAGTGTACCGCAGCGCCACAGGGCAGTTTCTGGCGCAAGCGCAGCAAATCCTCTTCGGACAAGCCGGCCTTGCGCAGGCGATCGGCATACGTACCCGGACTTGCTGCGAACCAGCGTTCGAGCTGCGCCGGCACAATGAGTTGTTCGCGGCGGTATTGCAGCATTTCAACTCCGCAGACAAAGCCGGCCTTGGTCAGCTCCCGAAGCAAAGTCTGCTCATCCCAGCACAACAAGGGGTCTTCCTGATCCGCATAAATGGCTTCTTCGGCTGCCTGCACACGAGTCAGCCATTCCTCATTTAGCAGCAAACGGCTCAAACGTTGTCCATAACGAGGAATATTCTCCAACAGGCACAAACGTCCATTTGGCAAAAGAAGATCCCAAAGCAAAGTCGGCAAGTTCTGCCGGTTCTTTTCAGCGGATAAAATATTTCGTCCGGAAATACAATCAAAGCGGACATCCGCATTTCCACCCACTGCTAAAAGTTCCGGCAGATCCGAAACCTGCCCCTGCAAGAGCTGTGGGCGCCGCAAGTCCGATAGATTCTTGGCCTGTTCTTCCAACATTTGCCGTCCGCGGGGAGTGCGCACCAGCGCCCAGACGCCGCCTTCCGGCGTCTGGCGCAATTCTTCCCAGAGAAAAAGGGAATTCTCTGCCGACAAATCCAAGACCAGAGAGGCGCGTTGCAAGGCTGCTTTTCCCAGCAGGCGGCTGCGTAGCAGCTCAAGCTGATTCCCCCAGGCTTCGACGGCCCGGGCCAACCAGCGGTCTGTCCCTTTGTCCAAAGGACTGAAAGTCAGGATTTCCGGAGGCACCAAACCGCCTTCACTTTCCTGCAAAGCAACCAATTGCAGTTCACGCCGGCGTTGCACCTGTTCGGCCAACTTTTGTTCATAACCGATTTCGCCGGGTTGGTAGAAGATTTTTCCTTGTAGAAAAGTAGGGAGATACTGTTGTGCGACCCAGTGTTCGCGATACGCATGCGGATACTGATAGCCTTGGCCATGCCCAAAGCCCTCCTTATCCCGACTGCCATCGCGCAAATGATTTGGCACTTCGCCTTCCCGCTCTTCCCCTACCATTTTCAGAGCATCAAAAAAACCCATCGTGGAATTCGACTTTGGCGCCGTCGCGCAGTATAAAGCTGCATGCGACAGCGGATAATGCCCTTCCGGCAGACCAATCCGATCAAATGCCTCGGCTGCCGCAATAACAAAAGGCAGCGCTTGGGGATCTGCCATCCCAATATCTTCACTGGCAAAAATGACCATCCGGCGAAAGATGAAACGCGGGTCTTCGCCCGCATAGATCATTTTGGCCAACCAGTAGAAGGTTGCATCCGGATCGGAGCCGCGCAGGGATTTGATAAAGGCGCTAATTGTATCGAAATGATAATCTCCCTCCCGGTCGTAGAGAACCGCACGGCGCTGGATCGACTCCTCGGCCACCGCAAGACTAATACGAATTACGCCCTGTTCATCTGGGGATGTCGTCTCAACAGCCAGTTCCAGAGCATTCAAGGCCGCTCGGGCATCGCCATTGGCAACGGAGCCAAGATGTTCCAAGGCCGCCGGCTCCACCGCTACAGTCAACTTGCCATAGCCGCGTTCAGAATCTTTCACAGCCTGCAGAATGATCTTTTGAATTTCTTCATCTTGCAGCGGTTTAAGCTGAAAAATCCGACTTCGGCTAACCAGTGCCCGGTTCACCGTAAAAAAGGGATTTTCAGTTGTCGCTCCGATCAGGATAACCGTTCCGTTTTCCACCCAGGGTAAAAGGGCATCCTGCTGAGCCTTGTTCCAGCGATGGACTTCGTCAATAAAGAGGATGCTGCGCTGTTGATATTCTGCGGAGCGGCGTTGTGCGGCCTGAGTGATCTCCCGCAAATCTGCGATGCCGGCCATCACTGCATTCAGGGTCACAAAAGAGCTGCTGGTCGTATGCGCGATCACGCTGGCCAACGTCGTTTTGCCAGTGCCTGGCGGTCCATAGAAAATCACCGAAGAAAGTTGGTCGGCCTGGATGGCTCGCCGCAATAACCGCCCGGGCGCCAGAATATGTTCCTGCCCGATATACTCTTCAAGGGTTCGGGGACGCATCCTGGCCGCCAGAGGCTGTTCCTCTTTCAAACGTTTCTCCTGCGCATGCTCAAATAAATTTTTCATGGATAGCCACCGGCTTCACGCAGAGAACAGAAAGACTTTCGCCCGGTTGAATGTTGCACTCCCGATTCAGGGGCGTACCGGCACATTTTTTTCATAGCTCACATCGATAAAACTGATCGTCTGCCCAGACTCCATACGCAATTTGACGATGTGTTTTAAACGCTCCAGCCCCTGCACGATATGATCGAGAGATAAAATGATCTGAGCACTCTGGCGAAAAATTCCCCGTGCGTTCAAGCGCAGGATTAATTGCTGATCCGCTTGGTTAATCTGTAGCAAAAAAACATCATAATAAGCCCCTTCTGACCGCACTGCCAGCTGATTGAGCAATAAAAGCACGCTCAGCAAATAGGAATTATCAGTGCGTTCACCAACCACCAGATTATTTGCATTGGGGATATGATTGATAATGGGAATTTTCGTGGATGCCCCTTTGACTTCACCAGGCAAAACAACACCATTTCGGTCGATGCTTAGAACCGATAACCTGCTGCGGCTGGGGAAATGCAGATACGCCACCGGAATACGTTCGACAATGCGCACTTGCAGAGTATCCGGAAAAATTCGTCGCACCTGCACCGCGCCGGCTAGGGGTTCTTTCAGAAAGCGCTGGCGAATCTCTGCGAGCGGCAGTAATGGCAAGGTCTGACGTCCGCTTTCAATACCCATCTCACTTAACATCGTAACGATGCGCATTCGGGGGAAATTTTCGCTTTGGCTGGTTTCGATCTGCTTGAGTTCAAACAAGGAGTTGTTGAAATACAGCTTCTTGCGGCAGAAATAAGCAGTACCCAACAACAGGACAATCGCCAGCAGCAGTGGCAGGATTCGTAACAGTATTTTACCAAAAAAACCGGGTGTTTTGCTTTGTTCCCGGACTTCAACCTTAAGCTTGTCGCTTCGTTTCACCATAATGATTTTCCATACTTCCAATGCAATCGCGCTAAGACCCAAGCATGCCCTGTTTCACCTCAAGACACCTCAATTCCCTGCAGTTGGTACGGTCCACAAGCGTTAATGCGTACCTTGGCAAAAGCCAGACTCTGACGACGACCGGGAAGAGCCTGAAATTCAATCGTCTGATCCACTTCCGGAGCATCAGCCCGAGAACGACCGATGAACTTGCGCCCAGCCAATTTTTCTTCGGGCAACACCTCAATGACCTGGCCCATCAAACGTTGATTTCTGGCCAGAGAAATACTCTGCTGAGCTTTCAACAGGGCATTGCGGCGGCGATTGGCCGTGCTCGGCGGGACTTTTACATTCAGCAAGGTCAATGCAGGCGTATTTTCTTCCGGCGAAAACGCGAAAGCCCCAAGCCGATCAAACTGAATCTCAGCAAGAAAAGCCAGCAATTCCTGGAAATCCTCGTCCGTTTCTCCAGGAAATCCCGTCAAAAAAGTCGTCCGGATGGCAATTTTCGGAAAGTGGCTGCGAATGTGTTCCAACAGTCGCCGTGTCTGGGGACCATCCATTCCCCTGCGCATATCCTGCAAAATATGACTACTGATATGCTGCAGAGGCACATCGAGATATGGAACGATGTGCTTGCCATTCTGAAGGAGTTCCAGCAGATCCTCAGTGACATGCAAGGGATGCGTATAGAGCACACGCAGCCAGAAATCGCCGGGCAGTTCTTCACAACGCCGCAGCAATTCAACCAGACTATTTCCTTGATCCCGACCGTAACTGGTGCTGTCTTGCGCGATAAAATTGATTTCCCGGGCACCTTGGGAAAGCAACTGCTCGCATTCCGCCAAGACGGAATCCACTTGCCGACTGCGCAGGCGCCCCCGAATCCCGGGAATTGCGCAGAATGCGCATTGGTGGTTACATCCTTCGGCAATTTTTACATACGCATAATTGAGTGGGGTAACAGTGATTCGCGGGGTTTGGTGATCATAAAGATAGGTTGGCAATGTTGCGGCAGGCAAGGCGATTTTAGTCGTTCCGGCGAAGAACTCCCGGATACGCAGATGCACCTTGGGGACGTCATCCAGCCCAAGGAAAAAATCGACCTCTGGATACTGGGCAGCACATTCCTCCGGATTGCGCTGCGGCAGACAACCCGATACCGCAACGGCTCGAATCAATCCAGCTCTTGCTCCCTTTTTTTTCCAGCGTAAAGCGGAACGAATTGCCTGTTCTGCCTCTGTTCTGGCATCCTGAATAAAACTGCAAGTATTGACCAGAATGAGATTGGCCTGTTCGGGATCCGTTGTCAGTAGAATGCCATTGGCGGCCAGAGAACCGCACATGACCTCCGCATCCACTAGATTTTTCGCGCAACCGAGGGT
>JBAXYW010000157.1:0-9147 GCA_041670605.1 Lentisphaeria bacterium | reverse complement strand
CTGGGGTTTTGTCAGAGGCCTATCGTCTTTTTTTTGGCCTAAAACTAAAATTACTTGACAAAGGAGTTTTTTCTACTCCGACAATCCAGTGTCACCTATACATGGTATCTTTCGTCGCTTTGCTCCTCTTGCTTGCCTGTCTATATGAGGATGACAGCTAAAACTTTTCCATTCTCCGTGTCTCCCCGGTCTTAAAAATCTTTTCGGATGGGTTCTAATTACCTCGCCATCCAGTCTTATCGTCTGCTATTCTGGTGATCAAAATTCTACCATTAAATATCAAAAAAGACTCAAGCGCATTGACCGAATGCTGCGTTTCGAGCACAAATACATTTGGCAAGGGACTTGCTAAATAATTATATGAAGCGCCTGAATAACTTTATTTGCAAAGGATATCATGACAATGACACACGAATGGAAAGGCATTTACGATTGGGAGGCATACAAGGCTGAATTTCGGCTAAAAGAAGAGAATTTTCCGGCAAATATTTACTTGCATATACACGCACACATAAAGCGTATCTACAGGGAAAACATGAATCATGTTTATTGTGCAGCCAGGGAACTCGGATGCTCAGAAAACACAGTCCGTAAGTACCTGAAGTTTGTGACGCTTCGTCAGCTGAAGGCCAATCCATCTTTGGCAGACAGCTTTGACTGGCGGACGCTGGATGTCGATGCCTGGAAGCGCCTTTTGCGGAAACATCCGCAGTTCCGCAATCGTGTCCCTCGACATCTTATTACGAAAGTTTTGCCAAATATGGGGGATGAAGAATGAACATTAATAAGGAAAAAGCCCAGGCGATGCTAAAAGTGCATCGGCAGTTACGCTTTGCAGAACATAAATATCCTGCCAATCTGTATGCCAATATCCGGGCTTATGTCATACGAATGCTTCGGAAGCACAAGGGTGACCTTGCGGCTACAGCAAAAGAATTGCGCTGTTCTATTGCTTTTGTTCGCAAGCAATCCAAGTTGGCCTGTTATGAGCAATTGATGAAAAATCCTGCCCTGTCAAAGCACTTTGTATGGCGAAGTTTGACGCCGAAACAGTGGACTCATCTGCTTGTCCGTCATCCGCAATTTATCAGCCATTTGCCGAAAAACTATTTTCTATATTCGAAATATATCGCTAAAATACTGATTGCCCATCCGGAGTTGTCTTGGAGGTTTGACTTGTCCAAATTGTCTATGGCACCTGAAGTATTCGTTGATCTTCTGGCAAAACGTCCAGAATTCGCCGGATACTGCGATTTCTCGAAATTCGACACATGCAGCGCACGATTTCTACTCGAAAAGTGCCCACAATACTTTGACCGCATCCGCATTGAGAGTGTCCTCGGTTATCAATGGGATCTTATCTTTTGTCGTCAGCCGCAATTGGAAGCACGTTTTGCAACTATGCCGCCTGAGGAATGGCCGATCAATTACTGGTCGCGCTACTTGCGCCTGCATCCAGAAGCGGAAACAGAATTCACTCGCTGGGATGAAATCGACAAGAATGACCTCGATTTTCTGCAGAAGGAACAGCCGGAATTGTATGCAAGGCATTATAGCCAGACGAAGAATAAAGAATGAAAAAAGTCATTAACAAACTGCAAAAATAACAAAGGGATACACCAATGAAAAAAACCAAGGAAATAGCTATGCTTGTCGACATCCGCAAGCAACCAGAAAAGTATATGAGGGGTAAAAACTTCCAGTGGCTGCTTCAACTGTTTTCCCGGCACCTGCTTGGAATGGCTGTCCAGGAGGGCATGAACTGGCGTTATCCAAGGCAGATAGAAATCGCTGAAAAAGATGCTGTTTGGTCAATAAAAGTGACGGGAGTGAATTGTTGTCCCGATCAATTCGGACTAGCAAGTGAAAATCTACTGATTTTGCAGCGTGCTAAGACGCTGGCTTTTCCCTTGTGTTGCCTGGAAATGCAACTAGTTTCAGCACTTTCCAATACAGCGCGTTTTCTGCTTAGTCGCAACAATCAGACAACTATAGTCACAACAGAAAAAGGATGGATTAAGGATGTCCAAACCAACAATGCTGTAGCAGAGGAAGCGTGGCAAATTGTTTTCTCACCTGATGCAGAATGTTTCTCATCACCATATATGAGTTCGATCTCCGAATTCCACATGGAACTATTCCGCTTTGCCTGTAATTTCCCTGATGTTACAATCAAGTTTGGCGACAGAATTTTCCATGAACGTGGCGGAATGGCCTGCTATTTGCAGACAATCACGCCAAACCCAATTCTGAAGGCTGGCGTAGTACGCAGATATCATGACTCAAATGGCTCATTTTACCTGGCGTATTGCTTTTATGAATCTCTGGAAAGCCGCATCGTCTCATTCGTCAATGGGCATGAGACTTATCGTGGAGGAACACACGTGAAAATGCTGAAACGCGCCTTTAGAGATGCCCTGCTGGATAGTCTTGGCAGCCAGGCCAGGAACCTGCTGGATACAGGCTTCTATGCCGCACTTGCGATTCAATTAAAGGATGCTTGCTTTGCTGACTACTTACAGGAGTCTTTGGCAAACAAACTGCCCGAGGAAATGTATGACTCGTTCCGAAACTATTTTACCCGTGAAATCAAGGATTCAGAAGAACTTTTTTTATACCTGAAGAATAAAATGAAATGCAAAAAACACCAGGGGAAACAGTAATGAACAACATGAGCTACAAATTGCCCTCAAGCGAATTGCTAAACGAAGTGACTGCCGCCAAGAATAATGGAGCCTTTGCCACGGGGTGGGGCTATGATATGATGTCAATTATCACCGGTATATTTTGGACTCATCCGGTTTTTTAGCGGGCTGAAATTTTGCCAAAATTTCAACCAACTAAAAAACCTGAGGACTTTTTTTGAAAAAATGCTGTTTTACAATTATTCAGGAACGCACTCTTTTGTAGTTCAAAAATCCAACTGCTTTTTTTAGGATTAATCTTACGATGGCATTGCAGACACTTGACAGTTGTTTTTTCCATTGTTTTACTCTCCCTTGCCTTCCAGATACTTTCTAACGGTATTTCTCGACGCTCCCAATGCCTCTGCGGCTTTGGTGATATTTCCGTTGCATTTCTCGCAGACGCGTTTGATATGCAGGCGCGTGGCCTCTTCCAGGTTGTCGGGGACGACCTCAGCGGTTTTCCGGGCAAGGCTGGCATTCATCTCCTTGTGCTCCCGGATAAGCTGGCGGTAGTCGCTAAGTTCCATGACTTCGGCGCGTTCCAGCAGGTTGTTCAGTTCCCGGACATTGCCGGGATAGTCGTATTCCAACAAGGCTTCGTTCTGCGCCTGGGTGAGCGTTCCGGGCATTTCATTGTTTTTGCGGTAGCTGCGGGCGATGGCCGGGATGTCCTCCTTATGTTCACGCAAGGCCGGGGCACGTAGCTGAATGACATTCAAGCGCTGAAAAAGGTCTTCGCGGAATCTGCCATCACTAACCAGCGCCGCCAAGTCGCGATTGGTAGCAGCAATTACCCGCACATTCACCTCGACTTCCCGGGTTTCACTAATTCGCTGAAAACGCCCGCCTTCCAAAACACGCAACAGGATTCCCTGTGCTTCCAGGGGCAGTTCAGCGATTTCATCCAGAAAAACAGTACCACCGTCAGCTGTTTCGAAGATACCGGCATGTCCAGTCGGATCACCTCCGGTGAAAGCACCTTTTGCATAGCCAAGCAGGCTGGCTTCCAGTAGATTTGGGCTTACGCTGGCACAGTTAAAGGCGATAAATGGCTCAGCTCTACGTGCTGATTTAAAGTGAATCTGAAAGGCAATGGTTTCTTTGCCGGTGCCACTTTCACCCAGGATCAGGACACGCGCCCTCGGATGTTGCGCTACTTTGTCGATTTGTTCCCGTAGATGGCTAATGGCATCGCTTTTACCGATTAATTCACGCCCACCATAGCACCGGTAATGCGCAATCATCTGACGCTCGGCATCCGTCCATTTGCTCTCCGGGTCAGTGGCAGCGAGATGGCGAATAACGCGGGGATAGGCCTGCTCATCCTGGTAGTTGCGGTAAAAGTACATCGCTGCTTCCAGAAATTCGCTGTATTGCCGACCGGCGGCTTCTTTGTCCGAATAGAGCGGAAGAAGGTCATCGTGCGGGAGTCCAAAGGTCTCCGAAACGGCTTCCAGCAGATTACTGCCAAAGATCGTTGACGCGAGGTTCGCCTTGATGTCCTCGCCCATCCATTTCGGGAAGTCAAAAACACTGATCCAGTGAACCAGCACTTTGCGTTCCTTGAGCGACTTCAGCGCTGTCGCCAGACGCTCCGCATCACCGGTCAGGCTGACACCGAGAATCACAATTTCCGTGCAGCCGCTGACGTTTTCCAGAAATTCCGGCAGGCGGCGTTTGCTGATGCCAAGGATGTCTGCCTGCTTGTAATGACGCAGAGCGAGAGCCGCGCCGCAGGCGTAGTCCTTGTGTCCCCAGCCAGTTAGAATCAAAGTCTTGCTCATCGTTTACTCCTGTTACTACCCTTCCGTGCAAAACAGCCCGAAGAAGCCGGCCGGGATGCCGATCCGGTCAATGATCATGGCACAGGCAGCGGCATCTTCCAGGGCATTGTGATGACGGAATGCGATGCCGAACTTTGCGGCTACGGCGTCCAGACTGTGGGACCGCATTCCCGGAAGAAGTTGCCGGGTAATTCGCAGGCTGTCAGCATAATGAAAAGCAACCGGAGGCAGCTGGTAAAGCGCCAGGACGCTGCGCAGATGCCCCAGATCGAAAGGAGCATGGTGGATGATCACACAATCCGCCGAGATCAGCATCTGCTGCAGCTCCGGCCAAACTTCCGGGAATTCCGGACAATCCTTCACGTCCCAGTAGTTCAGACCGTGAATCGCGGTGAATTCCGGCAGCATCCAGCGAAAGCCCGCATGCGGACAGAGAAGCCACTCCCGGCAAGCAGTCACGGCACCGTCTTCGACCAGCGCACAGCCGACCGCACAAATGCTGCCCGAACGCCTGTTTGCAGTCTCAAAATCCAACCCCACCAATCGCATTTTTCGTATCCTCCCGGCTTGATTTGTTTCCAGCAATAGAAAAAAACATAACGCCCGATGCTGAAATAACAATACAGGACTGGCTAAATAATGATCGCCTGGCGCTGAAAATCTGACTGCATGCAACAGGCACGGTTCAAGTTTTTACCGGGATGGGCTGTGATAGCCTTTGCGGTCGCCGATGGGATGTTTCGGGCATTTGAACGCAGTCAGGCTGCTGAGGCTCGATGACTTGCTTCCACAATATTTGCAGACGTACTCTTTCTTTTCTCCGCCTTCATAGAGAGCATGCGCCCCCTTGCGGTCGCCGTCGGGATGTCTCGGACATTTGAAAGCAGTCAGGTTGCTGATGCTCGATGAACTGGTTCCACAATACTTGCAGTAGAATTTTGCCATGCTGTTCTCCTTTTGTTGGCTGTGCTTGTCTAATTCGCCGGAACACCCGGCTGGATGATTTAGTAGCAAGCATTATGCCAGATTTGTTTGGCAAAGGACTCTATTGCTAAATGAGCCTGAAAATGGCCTTTTCAGTTTTTAAAACAGCCGTTGTCTCGTGGTAATATTTTGAACCTGCCGGTCAATTTTTCAACGGCTTTATTCTTCAATAAACGGGTTTCAAGATCTTTCTGCCTATTAAATAAGGTGGCATAGCAATTGCTTGTTTAAAATCATCTATTCTTTGCAGCAAACAGGAAGGACAAAACTGGTATGACTAACGAAACCGCACCCACTTTAGCAGATGTTAAGGTATTGAGTTTTTCAAAACTTTTCGAGGACTCTTCTTTCCCGCTGGCAGTTGACACCTATCAACGAGGCTTCGTCTGGAGTGATGATAAAGTCAAGCAGTTGGCCGATGACCTGGTAGCATATCAGGGCGAGAACAGTCCTGTGCCACACTACTACATGGGGACGATTTTAATTCATCGGAACGAGAGCAAGCAGAAAAACTTCATAATCGATGGCCAGCAGAGACTCACAGCGCTATGCATACTCCATCAACGACTCAAGGACAGTCTGCCCGGCAAGTGCGCATTAACATATTCACCAAAATCGAAGCAGCGCATTCAGTCTGCCGCTGCGATCTTCCGAAATCATACCAGCCGGCCTAATAATGGAATTTTTGAGCAGATAGTATTTACCGTAATCATTGTTGATCGGGTGGACTTGGCCTTCACCTTCTTCGACACTCAAAACAACCGCGGCGTGCCTCTTCATGCAGCGGATCTGCTCAAGGCTTACCACCTGCGCGCCGTGGATGGCAGCGTAAGTGAACGCAAGGAAGCACTGCAAACGCTTTGCGCTCAGCGTTGGGAAAGTATCCAGCAGGGCGCACCGGTGATGTCGCAAGATCACGAGTTCGCGCCAAGCCTGTTAACCAAGTTCCTTTGGAGAGCGCGTTACTGGACAGGACAGCGAGTGGGTTACGGCAACCACGATGCACTGATGGAGGAGTTCCAGAAGCAGACCTGGAAGTCCGAAGGCGATCACGCCACCATCCCGCTCTACCGCTCGCGCCATAACCGGCTGGGAACAGCGCTGACGTTGACCAGAGACGGCCATAGTGAAATCCATACCAATCGGATTTCACTCAGTCCGAAGGCGGAGGATTTACCGTTTGCCATTCGGCAGCCAATTCAGAAGGGTATCGGCTTCTTTCTCTATGCTGACAAATATTCTTCCCTCCTTAGGCGCTTGGTTGTAGAGCCAAGCAAATCTAACGAGATATTAGAATTTCGCAAGGTATACGAGAAGCTGATGATGAAAAACTCGCTTTACCTGCGGGAGATATTCTTGTTGGCGACTCTGCTCTACGTCGACCAGTTCGATGACGAAAAACTATGGGAGTTCTCCCTATGGCTGGAACAGGCCCTCGGTGCAATCCGAATAGAAAAGCAGCAGGTGCGCTATGAAGCTGCACAAAATTTTTTCAGAAATAACGATTTGAATCTGCTTGATGTTATCGCGAGCAGTTTCCGCCCCGAACAGGTGATTATTCATCTTTCCAAATATCACCTTTACAAGGATATTTACGCCAATGAAAGCATCGAGAGAAACAAAGGCGTTCAGGGAGTCTATAAGCAGGCAGTCCTGGCCTATTTTGGGCGTGAGAGTGAGACGTCATTAAGGGACAAGCCCGCCTGGATCGTAGCCAAACTGAATGGAGGTGTGAAATGACAATTTCTGCCAAATTCTACAATCTTGCTGATATCGTAGCGGAGAGCCCACAATGGTATTTTAATATTCCGATTTATCAGCGGCTTTATGTGTGGCGTGATGATCAGGTACTTACCCTTCTGAATGATCTCATTAACGCCTACGAGAACAACGAAGACATCTTCTTTCTCGGAGGCACACTTATCGTAGAGCAAGAGGGTGATGCGGGTCGGAGCTTTGACCTCATTGATGGACAGCAACGCTTTACGACACTGTGGTTGCTTTGTCATGCGTGGCAAGAAGCGTTGAAATCGTTCCTCACAGTTACAATCGACAAAATCACTATGCCGCGTCTCCGCTTTGCAATTCGCCCCAAGGTGAACTATTTTTTGGAATCGCTAGCCTTTGGCGAGCTCAAGAAACTCTTACCAGAGGAAGAAGCGACCAAGCGGATGCATGTAGCGCTCGATCTAATGAAGTCGGTGTTCGCGAAACGGCATTTGCCTGCAGGAGCAAATGATCGAACGGCGTATCTTGCCGGCTTGACGGAGTTTGTTTTCAGCAAGGCGAAATTCGTCATCACTGTCGTGCCCCAAGAAACCGACTTGAACAAGCTCTTCGAGGTGATCAATAATCGGGGGGTGCAGCTCCAGCACCACGAAGTTCTCAAGGCTCGGATGTTAGACAAATTGACCGAAAAAGAACGTAGTCCGTATGCTGTGCTTTGGGAAGCGTGCGCCGACATGGAGAACTTTGTGGAGCGCAACCTGAGTAGTAATTTTAAAAGCTTTGCCAGCGAGATTGCGGATTGTTACGAACGCCGAGAACTGGCAAATGCGGGAGCCGTGCGGAATCTCCTGGAAAAACGGATGCTGCTGCAACGCGATCATCACGAATACTCCTTGAACGATATTCTGAATTCCAGCGAGGAATCATCGGCAGCAAATATTACCACCGTTAGTGAAGAAATTGAACCAACATGGGTACACAGCATCTTTGGATTTCCACTTTTTCTTCAACATGTCCTTCGGATTTGGCTGTTGGAGAACAAGCGTCCCGATCTACCACGCTTGCTGGACCGAGAACTGCTCGCCCTGTTTGACACCCATTTTTTTACAGACACCGCAGACAGTTCGGAGAATGTGCGCTCATTCATTGATCTACTCTGGAGCTTACGCGTCATATTTGATGAACACGTTATTAAGTGGGTGGATCAGGGTGAAGAGGAAATCCACTTGATCAGCGCAATCAGTGTCAGCACCAGCAATGGGAAGCGCTACATGAGTCGGTCGCGGGAAACAGACTCTCATCGGGCCTTTTCACTTTTGCAAAGTATGCTTTATCACTCGCAGGAAATCACAACCCAGTATTGGGTGACGCCGCTGCTTTTATTCATGCACCGCAATCCCGGAGAATCCTCGGAGCGTTATTTCGCCTATCTCCGCCACCTCGACAATCATCTGCTCGGCTCCACAGCCGATGATTCCTTGGTGATAAGGACGCTGGCATTTATGAAAGATCCGTGGCAGCGGCGAACCCTGATTCATCGCGATGAGTTACAGAAAGCGAACGGAGTGAATTTCCCCCACTATTGGTTTTACAAGCTTGAGTTTGTCCTGTGGTTTCAAAAAAAACGGCCCACAGAACGGTTGGAGAAATTCAGATTCAAGGCAAAAAGCTCTGTTGAACATATCTCACCCCAAACGCCGACTGAGAGGGATGAGAATCGGGTTAATGAGGCCTTGAATCACTTTGGCAACCTTGCTTTGGTTTCCCGCAGTCGGAACTCAGAATATGGAAACCGGCCTTACAACGAAAAGCGCCTGAAATTTCTGAACAACAATAAGAATCAGTTGGATTCTCTGAAGATGGATCTGATTTACGAGAATGAGCAGTGGAATGACAGCAAGGCGTTCGCTCACCAAGAAGAGATGATCAAATGCCTTGAATACTACTGTGAAAACACTCATCGG
>JBAXYW010000156.1:0-9167 GCA_041670605.1 Lentisphaeria bacterium | reverse complement strand
TTTGCACATTCACACCAGTTGGTGTGATCATCGTTGCATAGAACTCTGACATTTTCTAACGATCCATATTTTCCCATTGCGCGGATGGCGGTATCGGCCATTCGGCGAAGCACTTCCGGATTGCTGGTGCAGGGTTGACAAACAGGTTGGCTGGGAGACTTGGCATGGTTGGCGCCGTCGACGCGTTTGCCATCTATCATGCCGAAGTATTCGGGGTGTTCCGCAAATAAAAGATCATAATCCTTTTGCCGTTCTTGGGCTGTTTTGCCGGTACTACCGACCAGCAGGTTCGTCATATCATGCCCGCCTTCAGTAATAATTGGGTCGAGCGCTTTGATCAAAGGATTCTCGATGTCACTGCTGAACAATTGCATGCCATTGCGTAAAAACCATTGGTAGGTATGGGGAACATAGCCGGGTCCCCCATTCAGGGTGAATTTGCGATAGGAAAAAGCTGGATTTTTTAAGGTAATCTGAGCGGGCAAGCTGAACGAATCCGAGTTGGGGACGAATTCTCCTTCATCGGTCGGATCGGGATGGAACCAGATCACACCGCCATATTCTCGCAGCAAATAGTACATGCCGTACAGGAGGCCGCGCTTTTTCAGGCTGAGTATCTGCAGCTCTCTAGGGTTGGCAGAGATAATAAAACCATCGTGCTCAAGCTGATTTACTGCTTTCTGCAATGCCGCGTTCGTAGTGAAATAGTCTTTTGAGATCACCCGGAACGTCAGCGGCAGCAAGCCGGGCTGAGGCTGGTGAACGACCGGAAGCTCCAAACCGGTGATTTTTTGCAGATAGCTAACCAATTCCTCCGCCGCATATTTCTCGGTCTGGTCAGCTTGTTCCGCGATCACAATGGCGGCATTGACTTTGCCATCCTTGATCAGAAAAACGCTTTCCTGCGCAAAAATCGCGCTACAGAGCAGGATGAGGCAAAGCGTGATCATTCCAGCTTTTTTCATTGTCTTCTAATCCTTTTTAGCGGGGTCACAAAGAGACGGCAGGAAGGCAAATTTTTCGTTTCATCGAATCGGGGCAAGTGAACGAGTTTAACAATGCTTATTTTTCTGCTTTGCCATTGAATGGCCAGCGGTTGCTGATGGAATCCCTATAGAATCCTTCTTGGATGTTTCTGGCGCTGGTAGGTGTCACCCGTCGCATGTTGATCACCTCCAGGTGTCCATCGGCGAAAAAGGCGGCGGCTCCTCCATTATGACGGTAATGGATTCCATTATAGTAGCTGTAAGCATCTGCCAGCCAGCAGAGGTTTCCTGGGGTACTGATTCGATCAAAACGGATGAATTTATTGACACTGTCATAATAGGTTCGACAGTTGGTCGCAACACTGGACATGTGGGCTGTCATGCCGTAATCGACAAATCCGGCTGCTTCCTTAAAAGGCGGGCGAGCCCGGCAGGAAGCCAAGCCCTCATAATTGGCCGGATATTTCAGCGGGAGATAGCCCAGGCCATTGGGCGGTTGGCTGTAATTTGAGACAGTCCCAAGCTGCGGATCATTCATCATCTTTGGCCATTGCGTAGCAGTGGGTGTGCCATAATAAGGGAGAGCATCCGGAGCCCAACCGTCAAAATCATCAGAATACAATTGCCAAGCCGGCCCAAGCTGTTTCAGGTTGCTGAGACAGTTCATGGTTACTGCTGAGTCTCTTGCTTTGCTAAGCGCCGGCAGCAACATGCTGGCAAGAATGGCAATGATAGCAATCACCACCAGTAATTCAATTAATGTGAAATATTGACGGCAGATACGTATCAGCTTCACCCCACCGCCCAAGCGGGACGCGAAGTTTTCTATCAGCGTTTCGTTGTGCAGCATTTGTTTTGTTTCTGAAAAGATACGGTGCATAATACAATCTTTCTTCTGTAGAAAAAGTTGTTCGGCCATTTTTCTGATATTTCACTTTTTTCCGGTTAGCCTCAGAGGCCTGCTTGCAGCCGTTTCCTATTTTGAAATAATTTATCCATCCTCGAATCCGGATATTCAGTTCGGTAAGGATTCCCTTCAAGTCCAATCCCCCGCACTTCTTTTTTTGACATATTGATGCCATTTAATCCGGATCAACGTTCTCAAGGCGTTTCGACTAGGCTCCTTTGTTTTTCCTTCAAGGGATATTTATTGGAGTCAGTTGCAAATGATCAATGTCAAAATTACCGGAAATACGCATCCAGAACAGCTTGGCCAGTTCCGGAATTGGAAGAATTTCCCGAATTTCGCTCCAACGCTCCGGAGAATCCAAAGTATGAATCTTATCATGCTGTGTTTTCCCGCTCAAACGCAGGCAAAGTTCCCCGCTGCCACGGGCGAACAGTGATATCTGTACCGCATTTTCCGTGGGAATGAATTCGAAGCTTTGACCGACAAAAATATTTTCCCCGCTCAAACGTAAAAACTTTTGACCGCTGGGGGCTTGATCATCCTGGCAAAGTTCTGCCTGGCCGGGATTGTTGGGGTTGAAATACCAAGCCCATGGAATCCGTTCAGAACGAAATTGCCAAACTCTGGACGCTTCTGTGGAATCCTGTATGGGCCGCTTCGAGGAAAATTCAAAGTCCCCATTTTTGAGTAAAGATAGCTTTAGGAGTTTTGCTAAGGCGGGATCGCGGTCAACCTCAAAGGCACCGAGTTCGCCAGGTTTGCTACTGCCGCCATGCCCCCCCCGGGTGGCATGGATCATGCGTTTGTTGGTCGTCGCTAAGTTGTTGTAGGCCGCGTAAACAGAAGTCGGTGCGCAGGACCGATCAATAAACCCAACCCCGAAAACGGTCTCGCAAGAAACCCGGCGGGCAAAATTAGCGATATCAAAATAAGCAGAATTTTCGGACGCTTTGGCAGCGGTTTCCGGGTCTTTGCAAAGACCTGAATTGCTGAGTAGCTGCGGCCAGCCGGACTTCTGCTGATTGCGTGCTCCCAAGTGGTCACACATCGCCGGCGCGCCGGCAAGACAGAGCTTGACCTGAGGATCCAGGGCGGCTGCGACGACAGCCTGGGCGCCGCCAAAACTTGGCCCTGCCGCAACCAAGTCTTGCTGATTCCATTCCGGACGTGTTTTCAGATAATCCAAGACACGGATAATGCGCAGAAAGATGATTTTCGGGGCGTAGAGTTCGCGTTGATCGGCATTGACAAACTGGTAGCTGTTAATGGCCGGCAATTTTCGCATTGCCAGAACTTCTTCCCGGCCACTGATTTGGTTTTTCGTATCATGAATATTCATATTGAAGGTAATAACATTCCCAGTGAGCAGTTTGTGAATGTTTGCCCTGGCTCCGATGCCGCTGGCACCATTGAAGGTCACATAAAGCGGGTGCCCATCGGGCAGAATCGTTTTGGGCAGAGCCAGTACTCCAGTTGCATTGACAATCCCATCTTCAATGCGAATATTGTAAATTCTGGCATTGTCCGAGTTTTCACCATCTGTAATTTCCTCTTCCAGAATTTTAGGTTGACGTTGGCGTAGTGCGACAATCTGTTCTTTCCAGAATTGATCAAAATCGGTTGGGTCGTTTGTGCCGGAGCGGATCTTCTCCGGTTCAACGCCGGCACCGGCATACACGGAGGCAAGGATCTGTTGCTTGTCCCGCAACTCGACCGTCAATAAAACAAAGCCGGCTCTGGACATGCTGGTGCGGATTTCAACCGGTTTTAAGGCAGAGATGACAGTCCCTTTCTGATTCAATCCACCATCTCCTTGAATGCGGTAACTGAGCTCTTTTCCCGCAATGGCTTGAACGGGCTTGGCACTGTTTAACGATACCAGAAAAATAATATCTTCCCCAATTTTATAGAGAGAGGAATCCCGGCTGGCAAAAGCCACCAGAGTATATTTTGGCGCCGAAACTTCTTCAGCTTGGGAATTGCATGACAGGGGAAAAATATAGCTTAATACAAAAAGAAAGGAAAGGGCTCTGAACTGCATGGAAATCCTTACAAAATAGGCAAGGTTGAACAAAGAAATCCTTTGTAATAAATGTATATGCATTCGCCTTTTTTTCAATCTGCAACAGTTGATTTATTTTCATTCCCGTTGGGATTGGATTCTTCATCACTCTTTCTTTACATCAAGTTTGGCCTTATACTACTCATGGGATTACGCAAAAAAAAATCTCGAAGGGGTGTTTTCATCATAGCCCAAGGCAACAGCCAGCTCTAAACCCTAGATATATTGTTCGTCATATCCAATCCCATATCAATTTTTAAAAGTGCGGAATTAGCCTTGAAATAGCTGTTAGCAAGAGGGGGCGTTTATCTATTTCTTGACGTCGTTAATCCGGGTTGGCTCGACCGAAAACAGCTGTATCCGGCCTGCCAATCGAAAATCGTGGGGCTATATTAAACCGTATTCACTGTATTTTTGAACCCCAAAGACAGTAAAGCCGTTTGGCAGTTGGTAAGTCCTGATCGTAAATCTGCTGCATCAGCTTAAGGATACAACTAAATAACAGGTGGAAAACATGGTCAATTTTAAGTTTCGTGGCGCTCAGTTGGATTTGGCACGCCAAATGGAGACGATTCCCTTTATCAAGGAATTCATCGATAGCTTGGCGGCTAACCACTATAATTATCTCTTGCTATACCTGGAAGACCGTATCCGTACCAACTCTTATCCATATCCGACCGACCACGAATGCTATACCCCGGAACAAATGCGGGAACTGGTCGCTTATGCAAAAAGCCGAAACATGGAAGTCATCCCCTGTGTTTCGATCTATGGCCACGTTGAACGCTTCCTTAGACATCCGCAAATGCAGGATTTGGCCGAATTGCATGATGGCCGAAATGGACGTTTCTGGCATAACAGCAAACAGGAATTCTGTCCTAAAAATGAAAAAGTCTATCAGTTCTTGCAAAGTTATCTAAATGAAATTGTGCCACTTTTCCCCTGCCAATATTTTCATATCGGCATGGATGAGGTGCATAATATCGGCTATTGTGAGCGCTGCCGCGAACAAGGACAAAATCCGGAAGGCGAAGCGGCTTTATTTAATACGATATTAATGCGCGGCTATGACATGCTCAAGCAACACGGGCGCCGGATAATGATGTGGGATGATATGTTTGACCACTATGAAAACCTGTTGCTAACTTTACCACGCGATATTATTATGGTCGGCTGGCAGTATCAGGACGATATCCGCTTTCCAAGGAGCCACTTCGGTGAAATTAAAGTCCAAGATAGTCAAAAAAAATATTCCCAGCTCGGCTTTGAATATATTATTGCTCCGGCGGACTGGAGCTTGTCAAACACCCGTACTTTCAATGATTATGTGCAGGATCGCCAAATCCTGGGTGGTCTCATGACTTCATGGGAAAAATCAGACACCTTTCTTTATCAATCCTTGCCGGTTTTTGCTTACGCCGGTCAATTATGGAGTGGAAAAACGGACACGGAAGCTTGGGAAGCAGCCATAAACCATTGCTTCGCTTTTTCTGATAAAAAATTCTGTCAGTTATTACGTAGTATTTATGAAAATAAAACGGTCCGGCAGGATCGTAGTCTTAGCCAAACAAGCCTGTTGAGGTGTTCCTTCTTTGGCAATAACTACGGCCAAAATGAAATCAAAAAACTACTGAGCTGCGAATTGCAACAACAGGAAACGCAAATCAAAAGCGAACTGGGGAAAAAAATCTTTGCGGATCTGAATTTTTCAGTCCACACAGCCGCCTTGAGCAATCAGGCAAAAGTACTTTTTACCCAAGCAATAGACCATGGCTGGAACCCCGAACGGCAAAATGAACTCGAGCAACTCATACGAAAATTTCAGAAGGCCGCTGAGCATCGTCGTAAACAATGGGAACAATTCCGCCCCGGGATCACACCCTGCCATGTCGACAACTACTTTGGCAAATTGCCGGAAATTCTGGACACTACTGCGACCGCACTTCAAAGGGAGCAACAAGGTGTTTTGCAGCTGCGCTTTTGCCTGCCCTGCCAATATGGCGCCGCTAAATGCCGGCTTTCTCTCGATTACGGCAGTGGCTACCAATGCGTCGCGGAAGGAATCTTTAAAGGAGATTCCACAGACAATATGGCAATTTTTGAGCAAAGTTTTCTTTGCCCATTCGGCCAGCCCGAAAGCTTACGGCTTGAGGTTTGGGGCTATGGTGGACTGGGTGTCTGTCATGCACAATACTCCGCTGGAAAGCAGCTTTGGATGCCTGAAAGCATAACCAAGACCCAAGGGCAACTCTGGAATCCCGAACATGTGCTTGTCAATGACCTCAGTTACGCCTTTCTAGCTTATCCTAATACTGAAAAAACCTTCCAGAAACGCTACTTGGCTGACGAAATTACAACGGTTGAAATCAAGCTCAAACTGAAATAAAAATACTGCCAGACTTGCTGAGATTTTCTCTGGCGCCTTGACCTGCACCCGCGCCACTTCAACCGATATAATAATACGGTTCAGCTCATTTTGTCATGCGTCGTAAAAAGGGCGCGAGCTATGGAGCACCAGCGTCCTCGCCGGCATCCGTGCCGCGGTTCGCTATTGTCCCAAAAGCGGGGGGAGAGGGTGACCTACGAACGCTTGGGTTCCTAAGAGGCGAGTGACTTGCAGAATCACTCTGGTGTATTTTCGCCGGGATGTTTGTGGGCTGATTACTCAGGTGAAATTAAGCAGAGATTTTAATTCCCCGTTTGGGGTGGTATTTTTTGGGGAGCGGGCTATATTTAGCTCCATGTCGCTGATTCAATTATGATATCAGCAGTCTTATAAAATTATCTTGTAAAAAAAGGAGTTCAAGGATGAAAATGCTTTCCAGGGTAATGGCTGTTGTTGGAATTTTGTCTTTTACGGCACTGTTGAATGGGCAGAATACTCAGACACCTGCCATGCCGGAAAAAGAGTGCTGCATGCCTTCTATAAGTCTGGCGTTGGACTGGTCGAGCAAATATGCCTATAATGGCATTGTCTTCAATAATCAGGCCGTGATGCTCGGCGATCTTTGCTTGGAATTTCAGGGCTTCTATATGGGAGCTTGGGGAGCTTATGACCTCACCCATTTCCAGTCCCGCAATGGCAATGTCGGAGCTGGCGATGATGTCTACAGCAGTGAACGAAAATGGCGTTTTGAAGAAGTGAATTACTACGCAGGGTATTATTACACTTTTGACGATGTGGCTGGCTTGGGGCCGATGACCGTAGACTTTTCTTGGACGTATTTCTATTATCCCACACTCCACGAAGAAAATTCTGCCGACTTGCAGCTCTCCGTATCCTTGGATGAACTTTACCGGACGGAACGTCAATGTGTGTCCACGAAAGTGATCGCTTCTTATGATTATGAACTCGAGGAAACCTGGATTTGCTTGGGAGGCGCTTATACTCTCGCTCTCGATGATAATGCCATGTTTGAGCTGGTGCTTAATGGCAACGTTTACTGGGGGGATGCCGCTTATATGCGAAACTGGTTGGACAGTGCAGGCAATGGTTTCAACTTCGCAGTGTTTGGTGCAGCTCTGAATATCAATGTCTGCGAATATTTCGTCATCGCCCCCTATCTGAACGCCTCATATGCGTTGGATGGACGCGTAAGGGATTGGACCCGCAAAGATGGCGATGTTGGACGCTTTAACAGCCGTCAGAATTTCTGGGGCGGACTGAAAGCAAATCTTTATTTCTGAGTTTTACAGCATAGTCTGAATGGCATTCCGGCGGCCTGGCAAACCTGGGCCGCCTTTTTTTCATCTGCTTCCCAGCAGACCCCAAAAAGTTCAAAAACACTCTCCGAAGTGATCCTTTCGCATGCTCAATAGAGAGAAAAATTTTTGGCGGCGAAATCTGTTGATCATGTGGATTTCGCAATTTCTTTCGATGGTAGGTTTTTCCATTTCTCTGCCATTTGCCCCTTTTTATATCAGAGCTTTGGGCGTAGTGGATGAAGGTCATGTGCGGATTTTTGCAGCCTTGTCGGCGGCGATATCCAACGTTACTTTCGCGGTGATGGCACCGATCTGGGGGATCCTGGCAGATCGCTATGGCCGCAAAAACATGGTATTGCGGGCGAATTTCGGGGGCGCGGTTATTGTCGCATTAATGGGGCTTGCTCCCAACGTTTCCTGGTTTCTTCTTTTGAGGGGGCTTCAGGGCGTGTTTACCGGGACGGTTTCGGCCTCGATGACCCTGGTGGCCAGCAGTACGCCAAATCATCGTCAGGGTTTTGCGCTGGGCTTTTTAAGCACTTCGGTTTTTTCCGGGGATATGGCTGGCCTTTTCATTGGCGGTATTCTGGCGGAAATGTTCGGTTACCGTGCTTCGTTTTACATTTCCGGACTGATGTTAGCGTTTTCGGGGTGCCTGGTATTGGCTTTTGCCCGTGAACAGTTTATCCCTCCCCTGATTAAGGCCGGCAGGAGGGTTTTCGGAAAAATATCCTTCAACTGGCATGAGTGGCGGTGCTTTCTTAAACCCGCTTTGCCTTTATTTGTGCTTTATATCTTTTCGACGTTGGCACGCTATCTGGACAATTCCCAATTCCCACTTTTTGTTGAATATCTGAACGGTGGCCCCGGTGCTCCCAACACCCCCCGACTGACCAGCTGGGTGCTCGGAATGGGAAGCATCGGGGCGATGATCTCCGGTATTGTATTGGGACATTGGGTCGATAAATATCCCACTAAAGTGGCCAAAATTGCTTCCTCCGGCGCGGCCGTTTTCATGGGGCTGATGCTGTTGACCTCTTTGCTGCTTTCCCTGCCGCGGAGGGAATTTCTGGAAATGAGCATAACTCTGCCAATTTTATGCCTGATGCCGCTACGTTTCCTGATGATTTTCTTCTCCGCGGGGCTGGAACCTGTCTGGAATACTTGGCTGTCGAAAACAACGATGCCGGAACGGAAAGGCTTGATGTTTGGTTTGGCGTCGACCTTCCGTTCGTTCGGCTGTATCCTCGCGCATACCATGGCCGGAGTTCTGGCCTGTTATTTCGGCGTGATCAGCCTCTTTGTCGTCGGGCCAATCTTATTCCTGCTGATCATCCCGCTGCTGGCGTATTATGAAAAGGCAATTACAGATCGTATGGAAAAGGTTGCGCAATTAACCCAAGCGCCGTCCTGAACTCCTGGAGAGCATACAGGGACTAATTCTCCAGGCACTCGTTTAGCTGGGCAAGTGTAATCGAACCCGGACGGAGAATTTGCAGCTGAT
>JBAXYW010000155.1:0-9186 GCA_041670605.1 Lentisphaeria bacterium | reverse complement strand
CGGTTTTGCCATTCGCAGCAATCCATGTCCGAATTATTGATATTGATTGCGCTGTGAATCAGTTGAATTCGGGCTGGATTGAATTTTGCGGCAATTTTGCGATCCGCTTCATCGCAGCTCAGAATGGGGTTGAGTGCACTGTTTTCCCACTGTTGCAAATTCTGCGAACGAGCCACGTATTCTTGAAAACCGTCTTGATAGGAACCATGCAGATAAAAGAAATAGAACCAGGGGGAAAAATAACGCAGCATGGGCCCCCCGGTATAAAAATCACGTCCAAAACTGCAGTCTTCCAGAAACTCCCACTGTTTCAAGTCTTTTGACCGGGCAAAAAACATGGTAAAGGGGACATGAACCAATTCTGCAGGAGCGCCCAGTTCAAAGGTCAGGATAAAATCCTCTTTGCCACGGCAGAGGCTGGTATTGTATCCCTGCCAGGAGGGGTGTTCCAGGATGACCCGGGGTTCGCTCCAGTGCAGCATATCGTCGGATTCCAGCTGGTAAAAACGGCTTTTACCCCAGCCTTCCACGGCCGTGACAAAGATCCGATTCTGCCAGACAAAAGCATTGCCCAAATGCAGGCCTTTGCCAAAGGGGGGCAGAATTGCGTTGTCGCGGACACGAACAAAGCGGAAATAGGAATCTCCACTGTGATTGTCAGGATATCCACTTCGACCGCAGCGAATATATTCGAAGCGATAAAGTTCATTTTGGAAAACCACTGGGTTGCTTTCCACAATGCCCAGGTCAATCGTTCCCTGTTTACAGATGACCGTTTGTTTCTTCATTTCAAAGCTTCTGTATCACCAGTCTTTTCCTGCGCAGTGTCCGGGTGCAGGTCATGACAGACGATTTCTCCGGGGCGGGTGCAGAGACCCGGCCAGATTTTCCGACCGGCATTAATGGAAGTATTGATACCCGTATGCACTCCGGCGCCGATGATGGCACCCAATTTACGCCGTCCGCTGTCAACCAGTGTGTCGCCAACCTGGGAGCGATGATTTTTGCCGTCATGACGCAGATTTGCGATGATCGTGCCGGCTCCGAAGTTGCTGCCGGGGCAGATAATGCTATCGCCCACATAGCTCAAATGGCCGATTGAGACCTTGTCCATCAACAAAGAATTTTTGATCTCAACAGCCTGGCCAATATGGCAGTGATCCCCAATGCTGGTATTGCCACGGATATAGCAATTTGGCCCAATTTTGCAATTTTTTCCGATGTAGACATTGCCCTCGATATAAACGCCGGGCAAGATCACCGATCCCTCGCCTAGTTCCAGATGTCCGTCATAGGTGACCCGTTCGCGGATGCTGCCCAAAATCCGGTCTTCGTGCAAAGCTCCAATCAGGTTTTCGCAAACATGCAGCAAGTCCCAGGGATAGCGGATCTGAATGCTTTCAGAATCCAGGAGGAGAATTGCGCTGTCTTGCGCTGGTGGAAGACCGTCGACGCTGAGCCAGGCCAGCAGCCCCAATTGCTCAGAAAGGATATGGCAAGGCTGTGTGGCGGCGGCCAGCTGTTGCTGTATCGTTTTGGATGGCCAGAGAGCGGGATGGAGAGTGAGAGTGTATTGCGGCGAAGCCGCTGGCTGGCTCTGAAAGAAATCTTCCAGATGCTGTTTCAGGGATTTTCCTCCCAAGGGTAGATCAGCCAGTGCAGAACAGCAGCTGATCGGCTGCATTTCTGCCGGCTGCCCACCATGCAGAATGCGCACCTTCATTCGCAAAGCTCCTTCCGTATGATCGCCAGAATCCGTTCACACCAGCAATCGACCTGCTCGGTTTTCTCAGCTTCCAGCAAAACCCGGATTTTGTTTTCGGTACCCGAATAACGCACCACAGTGCGGCCTTGCCGTCCCAAACTTTCCCGGCAACGGGCAATCTCCTGCAGCAGAGTCGGGATTTCCTCGAACGGCCTTTTCCCTTTGATGTTAAGACTTTCCAAGCGTTGCGGGTATTCTTGCATGCAGTCGGCCAGTTCGGCCAGGCTCTTGTCGCAATTCAACATTTGTTTAAGGACATGCAGGGCGGTAATAATGCCGTCACCAGTGGTCACATAATCCATAAAGATGATATGGCCGGATTGTTCGCCGCCGAGGTTATAACCATTCTGCCGCATATTTTCAATCACATAACGGTCGCCGACCTCTGTGGTCACGGTATGGATCCCGGCTTCTTCCATCGCCCGGTGCAGACCCAGATTGCTCATACTGGTCAGTACCAGAGTGTCTTTTTCAAGACGTTTGCGCCGATGCATATCCAAGGCGCACATGCCCAGAATGCGATCGCCATTGATCACCCGTCCGTTGGCATCCAGAAAGATGACGCGGTCGGCATCGCCATCGAGTGTGATGCCGACGTCGGCTTGGTTGCTGAGCACCAGCTCGCGGATGGCTTCCGGGTGCATAGCGCCGCAATTGGCGTTGATGTTACGTCCGTTAGGGCTGATAGCGTTGGTGATGACTTCCGCACCTAATTCTTTGAAGATCAGCGGTGCCATCGAATAGGCCGCGCCATTGGCGCAATCCAGAACGACTTTCAAGCCCCGTAAACTACGATTCTTAACCGAAGCTTTGGCAAATTCAATATAGCGTCCCCGGGCGTCATCGATCCGGAAGGCTTTGCCGATCGGATCAGGAATAGCGCAGGGATTTTCCACCTGGCCACGCAAGACATAATTTTCGATTTCGGCTTCTAGGGCATCCGGCAGTTTAAAGCCGTCGGCATCAAAGATTTTAATGCCGTTATCATCGGCGGGATTATGGGAGGCCGTGATCATGATACCACAGGAGGCATTGAAGGATTTGGTCAGGTGTGCCAAGGCCGGAGTCGGCATCGGCCCGACGGCCATGGTATCCATTCCTTTACTTAGCAGGCCACTGATCAGAGCCGCTTCCAGCATGTACCCCGACAAACGGGTATCTTTCCCTACTACAGCTTTTTTTTCACCATGCCCGGAGGCTCGGAAGACTTGCGCAAGAGCTTTGCCCAACAGTAACGCAATATCCGGGGTGATCGGGTAGAGATTAGCCCGTCCTCGAATCCCATCGGTTCCAAACAGTTTATTCATACGCGGTCTTTCATTATAAAACAGAGACAATATTGTGAGAAAGCGGGACAAGAACCCGACAATGTCATGAATCTTTCAGTTTTTTGGCCAGCCTTTGCCAAGCGGCAATGATCAATTCTCCGGTATTGGCGGCAAACGGATTGGATCGCGGTGTTGTCTCATAGCCGCCGCGATTGTAATTCCAGGTATTCGGAATATAACCTCCAGTGGCCTTTGCTCCGCCGGTGCCGTTAGCAAGGGCAGCGATCAAGCAGAGATGATTTGGAAAACAGCTTTTGCGCACCCGCAATCCATGTTCCGTAAATGGCTCCGAAGGCATGCTGGCGATAAAGGCATTGCCCAGTTCAAAGCCAGTCAGCAGGAAACAGCGCGATTCCACTTTGTTATTCATCTCCAACAGGTGACTGGCGAAATACTTGAGCGCAAAAGGTGTTTTCCGAGCCAAGTCTTCGGAGGTCAGATCCTGGGCGCTGTCCCGGCTGATCGAGATCTCCGGATAACGCGCCATCACCGCTTCGGCCTCGGAAATTTCTTCTTTGCTGAGCTGTCGTGTTTCCACAGTTACCGTGTCGTGACAGATACGAATCTTATCAAACGCGACTTCCTGCAGGTTGCTGAGGGCTTTTTCAATGCTTTGAGCATATCCTGTGCCGATGCGTTCTGCTTCCGCATAACAAGTCTGGTTTGCCTGGCTGTTGACGTCAAAATGATTGATATTGCCCTGGCAGCCGATTAAGGGCAGCAGCATGGCGCCCGGCGCCAACTGTTTTTCAATGATCCGGTGCAGGAACCCCGGCCAATCCGCCGAGACGCCGCAGCCGCCGATGGTATCGGTATGGTTGACAATGCTCGGAATGACGACAAAAGGTCGCCCGTCTTTTTTGATGACCAGCATGGGGATTTCCGGGTCAATCTCGCCTTCCGGTCGGGCAATATCGGGGTTTCCTTTGCCAGGATTGGTCACCACCGTACCGTCTTTCATCCAATAACGCCGGTTAAAAATAAAGCGGGCGTCCCGGGTCAGCGTGGCATACAATGTGCCATCTTGCAGATTGCTCAAAGCTTCGGATAATGCTTCCAGCGTCTTTTGCACCGCCAGAGGATAGTATTCTTTCGAAGAACCGCGGTTGCTCAAGCGTATTTCCGGTGCGGTGTGAGAATGGGTGGCCGTAAGGATCAGGTTGCAGGGGGTAAAGGCATCCTGGCCAAACTCTTTCTGGATGGCAGCCAGGACATAATCATACAAAGTCGTCGTCACAGTAACTAAATCATATTGAATCAAGGCAACTTTCTGGCCGCCCTTTTCCATGACCAGAACGCGGACTTCCAGATCATCTAGAACACGATCCCACATCCGAATGTTGAAATAACCCGCTAAAGAAACCGGTAACTCCGGATTCGTGCAACGACGCCCTAGACCAAAACGAATTTGCGAATTCTTCATTGCTTCTTTCCTTTCTATACTGCTTGATGTCAATACACATGTTGCGGGAAGTGCGAAATTTTTTCCGTTCGAGTGTATGCGCTTGTTTCGCTTGCCGGTAGAAGCCTCAGCCGCTGCCGGTCTCGGAACTGACATTGGTTTGGTTGAATTGCTGATTGCGGACAGCATCCACCAACGAAACAATTTTTTTCAGCGTTAGGGGCTTCAGAATAACTCCTGAAAATAGATTCATCTTGAAGTTCTGGTGATTTTCGATATCGGCGGTGACGGCGATAATCGGGATTGATTGCCGGTTGTTGAGTTGTTTCACTTTGGCGGCGAATTCGGCTCCGTTCATCTCCGGCATCCACATGTCGGTGAGAATCAGATCAAAAGACTGCTGCTGCAGAATTTTCAGTGCGTCAGCGCCGGATGTCGCCGTGCTCACTTCGACATCGCATTTGTTCAACAAAGCAGTCAATACCTTCAAATTCATTTCAACATCATCGATAATCAGGAACGACAACGGATACTGCTCCGCTGCTGGGTTCAAAACGGCGGCCTGATGGAGCAATTCATCCTGCCCGGAACTGTATGAAATATTCGGTATGCTTACCATAAAGCAGGAACCTCGACCGACTTCACTATGCAGTGATAGGCTGCCGCCCATTTTTTTCACCAACCGGTTTGAAATTGCCAAGCCCAGCCCTGTGCCCGGATTTGTTCCGCTGCTGGCACGGCTTTCACCCAACTGCACAAAAGGCGTGAACAGCTTCTCTTGGTCTTCCAGAGAAATCCCCGAGCCAGTATCTGTGACACTGAATTCCAGAGAACCCGCACTCTCGTTTTCCTGAGTGAAGGCCGCTGACAAGGTGATAATACCTTGCCGGGTAAATTTTACCGCATTCCCCATCAGATTCAATAAAACCTGACGCAAACGCAACGGATCGACAAACAAAAACGGCATGGGGGACACATCCAAGGCAATGGTATTTCCCTGTTGATCCCCCTGATGCCGAAACAAAGAACAGGTTTCTCTGCAAAGCGTAACAAAATCCGACTTGGCTGGGACAATCTCCATCTGGCCAGCATCAATTTTTGAAAGATCCAGGATATCATTGATCAGCTGCAACAAGGCATTGCCAGCATAGTGAATCGACTCCAGATATTCGTCTTGCTCTTTTTTAGACAGCTTTTTCTGCTGCAACAATTCGCTGTAGCCGATAACAACATTCAAGGGAGTCCGGATTTCATGGCTCATCGTCGCCATAAAGAAACTCTTCGTACGATCTGCTTCCTGAGCCGCTTTCATCGCCAGTTCCTGCTGACGGCGTCCCTCATTGATATCCGTAATATTGACGGCGCATTCTACGATATTGATCAGTTTTCCATTGCTGTCGATAACCGGTTCGGCGGTGACCAGAAAGTCAAAATGATTGACCAGTGTTTCCCGGGAAGCGGGTTTGCCCGTCTGAATAACCTGCCTGAGCGGTCGCTGGCTGGGCGGGATACTCTTATCAAAAAGGACATCTTCGGCCTGTTCCAGAGCCAGGATTTCGCGGATGCCAAAATGTCGGCTCACTGCAGTATTTACGCGAAGCAAATTACCGTCGGCATCATAAAGCCAGATGGGGATCTGGATGTTATTCAGGATCAGGCGCGTTTCCTGGGCAGCCAGTCGTAGAGCCATATGCTGTTTGTTTTGAATATGCGCCACTGCAATGATTTTGCAACTGGTTCGGATAATGTTTTCATCGATTTCCGAAAACTGCCTTTGCTCTTTCATGAACGCAAATGTCAGAACACCCCATACGACTCCATGAACCATGATTGGTGCCGCGAGCAAGGACTTTAACTTGAGATCAGGCGGTAATTCAGGATAGGGGCATTGCTGAAAATCCGGTATGCTTAACAACGCATCTTGCTCAAACAGAGCATAAACCTTTGGATAAAAATCTCGAATCGTCTTCGAATCCGTTTCCCATTCCTTCTGCATCTCCGGCGCATGCCAGGAGTGGCTGAAGGAAAAAGACTGGCAGTCGTCCGCAAAATACCCGATTGAAATCCGGTCGCATTTCAATTGCTGGGATAAAGCCGAAAAAATATTTTCAACGTTTCGGGTAAAATCCGCTTCCAAAACAACCTGGCTTAAACAGCGGTTAAGAATCCGCTGGCTTTCAACAAAGTTATTTAATTGGTCAATCAGCTTTTTCTGCTCCTGTTCCAGAAGGTTCTTTTGTTCGCGCTGTTGATATTGTTCGGTAACATCCCGGAAGACCAGTACGGTGCCGATGATGGCGCCATTGGCATCAAAGATGGGTGCTGCACTGTCGGCAATATGACGCCTTTCCCCAGTTCGTGAAATCAGGTCGGTATGATTGGCCAGTTCGACCACTTTTCTGGTGCGCAAAACTTCTTCAACGGGAGATGAAATCGTTTTGCCATCCTTGTAACTGACAATATTGAAAATTTCCGGCAGGGGGCGGCCAATGCTTTCTTCCTCCTGCCAGCCGGTCAGCGCAGCTGCTACGCTGTTCATTACGGTGATCAAACCGCTGTCATCAGTAACAATTACTCCGTCACCAATCGATTTCAAGGTTTGCAAAAATCGTTCCGCACTGGCCTGGGCTTCTCCGCGGGATTGCTGCAACTCGGTGGTATTCTGGGAAACCCAGATGACGGTTTCACGCCCGTACAGGTGGTTCGGGAGCTTGCTGAGATACATGGTTCGCCAGCTGCCTCGGAAGGCAAAATTATACGTTACCGGCAGCCCGGTTTCAAGAGTTTTTCGGATCATTTCCAGTAACTCAGTGAGATCGATATCGTGCAAATCCTTAATATGCTGGATAACATATTTTCGCTCATCAAGCAATTCCCGGTTTCCCAGTTCATAATTCAGAATATTACCATCCTGATCGGCGATAAAAAAGCGGATGGGCAGATGCGTGAAAATCGTTTCATGGCGTCGCAAATACAAGCGTCGCAAGGCAAAAATCAAAGCGGCCAAGACCAAGGACAGTAAAAACAAAATCATCATGCTGCCAACCAGAATGATTTCCCGTTGCCGCGAAATCCAGAAACTGGGCGGACGGTTACGAAAGCTGGCATCCGGGGGTATCCGGTAAGCTGGGGTCTGGTATTTTTCCAAAAACGGCCAATTTAAAATCACCTTATTCTCTACCGTTTCAGGAGGAATCACGGAAGCACTTCGACCCTCCAGCAACGATAACAAAATTTCCGCCGCGCGATGTCCAGTCGCTTCTTCCCCGCAGACATAACCACCGACGACTCCATACGGCAGCAAAGCCTCACGCATCACCAGGATGGGAACCGAAGTCGCAGTGAAGATTTCAGAAAAAAAATCGCTTTGTCGGGGAAGCGTATGTTCCGGCTGCTTCACCCAGCCGTAATAGAGCACAACAGAATGTTGATCGAGCCCTGATAAATAATCCAGTAGAGCGGCACTGGAAATGGTAGACGGATTCAGCGGAATTAACTTCGCCCCGGGAGCCAACTTGTTGATGTCCGGCAAATTCTGGTAAATTTCACGCGACTCCACCGTATGATCCAGCAGCAGGATGATTTTCATTGCTTGTGGAAATAAACGCAAGCAAAGATAAATATTGTCCGTGATTTCCGGGCGGTTGAGGATGGCTGTCAAATTCGGGTGCTGTATACGCAGAGCGGGATTCCACTGATCCAAAGCGCACAAAAGAATCGGGGTATTCGGATGAATCGTCGAAAGATTTTTTTCGAGCAGTTCCGCCGCCAGGGTGTTGAAGGTCACGACGGCTTGATAACGCCCGGCTTGCAAAGCTGGCAGATACTGGTCGAGTTTTTGCTGCCAATGCAGGGGGTCAAAATCCCATTGCCCATCCAGTTCAAGATGTTCCAGAGCATAAGGTTCTTTGGAAAAACTCAGTACCTTCAGAAAACCCGGCAGGAGATTATAGCTCTGCACATGCCAGATGTTGTACGAATGGATGAGTAATACACGCTTCGTCCCGGAGTGATATAATTCCGGAACGGAGGCCCAGGCATCCAGCCGTCCCAACAACAATAGCACAATAATGATGCAAATTCCGGAAGGTGGTGTAAAAAACCAGGATTTCATTGGATGGGTCAGCGAAAAGGGTGACAGGGCGGGGGAAAACGGGAAGGAAAATTTCACCTTATTTATGAAAAACACATGCGCCTGGTTTTCAGCAAGGAATCAAAAATCTCTTCCGTATCATTCGGATAAACTTAAAAGGTAATATATAATTCCTTTTTTTCAATAAATAAATTGTTTTGCGCTGATTTCTCATGCAAGACAAAAGGTAATCTGCTGCACACATTCTCAAATCCGGTTGTTTTCTTCTTTTTTACGTTTAAATTGATGCACCGGACAGCCATGCTTGGAACACCACCCTTTGCCTGCCTTTTGCAGATGGAGCAGGGAACCGCCGACAATCTTTCGGATTCCCTTTGGCCGTTACAAAAAACAAGATGATTATACACTTCAGAAAGGGAAAACGATGAGCCTTGAAATTCAGACCGGACAAACCATACTCTTTATCGGTGACAGCATCACGGATTGCGCCCGCCGCAATACCGAACGCCCCCTGGGAAATGGCTACGTCCGGATTTTTGCCGATCTGCTGACCATCCGTGAGCCGGAAAAAAAAGTGAATATTATCAATAAAGGAATT
>JBAXYW010000154.1:0-9196 GCA_041670605.1 Lentisphaeria bacterium | reverse complement strand
ATTCATCCATTGGTAGGGGCCCGTTGGTCCATGAGTCTTAAGCACCTGAACAAGTAAGCTAAACGAAACCTGAACAGCGGCGGGCATCTTTTCCATATTTTTAATCACTCGTTTAGGTAAAAGTACCGTCCACATTCAATATACTCCATTTTGGGGTACTTTGTCAAGTTATGTCAGCTCCAATTTCTGATTTACAGAACTGTACCAATTTCAGTCCATCAAGATCCACAGGAATTCTACGATTATGCCCACACGTCTGAAAATCAAAGCCTATATCTGTTGGGCAGGACCAAGTTAATACAGCATTTCCCTCCCCTATTTCTTCACATACAACGGTCCATATCCGTTCCCGGACTTTGACCGAGTAATCCCCGATAAAAACGCCAGCGCGCACTTCCAGAAGCAATCGGGAGAGGTAACCCTTTAAACGTGGCGGTGTATTTTCAAGAACGATGACCAGCATCTCCTGTTTGCTCCTTATTAGGAATGGCTACGGGAACAGCTTCTGGGGATGCCTTGGGCAAGGGAACTTCCCCTGCCGCTAGAATATCCTCAATCGTTGGAATAATCCGTTCCAGTAAATTGGATTTTCGAAAACTGTCACGACAATGGAGCCTCGTTTCTCTTACTGGTTCAGCCTTGCCAGATGCGGCGATTTTAAAAGCTATTGGCACTACGGTTTCAAACTTGAACAAATCCGCAATGTCATAGACAAAGGACAGCGGCTTACCAGTATGAATAAATCCAATTGCCGGAGCATATCCCGCGGCTAAAACAGCCGCTTCACAGATGCCATAAAGACAATGGGTCGCTGTACTCAGGCACTGATTGATCACATCTCCTTCATCAAAATGGTCCGGATCATAATCCCGTTTACCCCAAGAAACACCATATTGCTGTGCAAGCATCTTGTACATAGTGCGTACACGAACGCCCTCAATACCCCGCATTTGCTCAATACTTCTGCGAGAGGGAGGTTCATCCTGAAAACGGAACTTATACATCGCCCGCACGACCTTGATTCGCAGATCATCCTCCAAGGCAAGCCGCGCCTGATACAAAAGACGATCCGAACGGGCTCCGCCCGGCTGCCCCGCAGAATACAGCCGAACGCCACCTTCCCCCACCCATAAAACCAGACAGCCGACCTGAGCCATCAAGGCGATCGCCGCATGAGTGATGCGCGTGCCGGGCTCCAGAAGGACACAGGCAAGGCCACCCACAGGAATATGCGTTCGAGTCCCCTCTTTATCAATCAGGACAACGGCACCATCCTGCACATCCACCTGTCCATAAGACAACCAGACCATGGTGCTGCGTTCCTTGATAGGAATAGGATTGGATTCGAGTCTCATCGCAGAGGAACCACGGAAAGAAGCCCGAGCCCCATCGTTTTCCCGTGGCCTATCCCACTGGCAAGAGTTTTCTGAAAAGCGATCGGATCTGTCACCGTCAGGATGCCATCATACAACACAGAAAACACGCAAATGGATCTGCCATCATGACGAACACCCCGCAACAGGCGTTCCTGGGATATTCTGATATCCGGCCGTTGAGAATCCTCTAGGTCATTCATTTCAAAGGATGTGAGCATAGGAACCTTAAATCCGTGCGCCGCACCCTGCCGGACAAGCCACTGTTCCTGATCTTCATTTCGTAATAAGCCTTGACGTTTCTTTTCGCGGATTCTGCTGGGGTTCGCCCGTAACCGAAAGCGGAATTTCTGCCCGACCGTTAATTCACTCAGTTTTAATCGTTCAATCAAATCGAGGCCCAGATCAGGAAGCTGTACCATCCAGTTCTGAATGCCTATTCTTTCCCAGACAGGTTCTTTTTCACTTTGAACGAGAATCTTCGGATATTCCTCCTGGCTGGCTTCTGGTTCCAGTCTCCATAAAAAGGTCCCCTCTGGACATTTTACCGATGGCTCGGAAAAAGCCCGGCACAAAGTGGAATGCAACTCATAGGGATTGGACAAATCACGTCGCGCTTCTTTACATCGCGGATTAAGCAGGAGTCGATACAGCAACATCGGCAACCTCCTTTGGAAAAGAAATTTCCTCTGAAGAAACAAATCGCGCGCCGAAGCGCCGCTCTACAAAGGAAGACAACAGTTGATCCATTCGCATGGAACCAGAGCCATCCTGTGATTCCAGAGAAATTCGTAAAGTTAAAGGCTCGCTCCGTTCAAAACCTCGCAAATGCGAAATCCAGGGATACGCGGCAAGTAGATCCCGCATCCCTTCGGTATGAATACCTTGATCGCACCACACAGGCTCTGAAGGGATATACGATTTTCGTCCCAGAAAGAGCGACCAGACAGGATTACGCAGCGACGCGTTGATCTTCTCCAGAAGAGTCGGGTTGCCTCCTTCCAAAGCAACAAGAAAAGCCGCATCAGCCAGATAATCGCGATGAGAAATGACACCGCCATCTTTAGCCTGCGTACCATCTGCCCGGATGATCGTGTCTGAAGCCGCGCAACCTGCGGTCTGAAAATCCTTTTTGGGAATGCCCGGACGATCATGGCGAACACCCATTTTGAGATGGGTCAGAGGTTCCAGATCGCTCCAGTTTCCACGATCTATTCCCATGGCTGCAGCAAGAATTCCCAGAACTCCAGACTTACTGGGCTCATTGCCAGTATCCCGCTGATCAAAACGACTCATGGTTCCCCACGATTGCATGGGCCCCACCAGCTTTAACAAGAGTGTCGGCATGAATTACTCCTTGGGGCTTTCACAACTTTTCAGGGAATCCGATACCTTGCCAAGCAGTTCTTCCAAAGATTTACACGCGACGCCTCCCTCAGACACTTTAGCGTCTGAAAGATCCATGACAAAAGTTTCCCCATCTCCGCCGTAGGCGGCCTGAAGTTTCTGCGCCTGAGCAACCAGTCTTTCCACAGAAATCTGAGTCAGGGACTGTTGTTTGGTCACATGGACCGGGCTTTCAAAGGCATTCGCAAGGCTCCTCGGCGCAGTGTTTTGTCTCACGGAAACGGCAACGAATTCCGGAGGATTGTGAGCTGCAAAAGTGTTCTGTTTCCCGGTGGGTTCGGAAATGACGAATCCATCCAGAAATGCATTCAGCCCCTCCGTGGCTAACGGGACATCTCCCTGAAGATTCTGCACCAGTTTTTCCCAGTCCACCACGGCATAGCGATAAAAACACGCCGAATTGAATTCCACGGTTCCCATCATATCAGCACCGGCGGCATCTTCCGGCTTCAGATCATCGACCGCCGTATAGAAATCAAATTCGCGATCCACACCATGGGTGGAAATCGCATGGGCCACCTGACAAGCGGCATCTTGATTTTTGTCAGGCATATCCGCCAGCATACGACCGAACAAAGCAAGATCCAGCGCTTTTCCGCCATCAAGGACCCTGTCCAGCGCTTTTTTCAATTCGGGATCAGCCAGTTTCGTAGAATCCTTTTTCCCCTTACCTGCCTTTTTCCCCTCAACAGAGCTATTTTCTCCTGCGACAAAAGAGTCCCAGTGTGTGTCCAAAATCTCCGCAAGCCTGGATATTTCCTGCTTTCCTAAAAACAAGAGATATTCAGTTTTTCCATCTTCTTTAATGTTCAGTCCCATAGCAGAAAACGCAAGTCTGACTTTGCCTGCAGCTTCATCTTCGGAATGTCCTTTTGTTTTGAGTTCCCCAATGATTGCGTCCATTACCCGTTTAGTCCGACTGGCCAAATTTTCAGCATTTAATTTTTTCGCCTCAATCATTTCAGCGAAATGCTGGCGTATCGCTCGTTTCAGACACTGGCTGGAAATACGGGCGCGGCGCACGCCACCGAAAATGGCGTCTTTGGGAGCACCGGTATCGTCTCGATTCAGGTTAGACGGTGCGAAATTCTGGATTGCATGGATTTCGATCAGAGTTTTCATGGTTGAGTCTCCTCGTGAGTGGTTTCTTTGTTTAAAGAGCGGTAAAAGTCCTGAGCCCAATTTCTTTGGGTCCATTTATTTTCATTGTTCCAGGTCAGTAAATTTTTCAGGAGCTTTTCAAAATCAATTTTCTGCTCCTTCAGTAACGCGATAATCTGACGGAGGCGATAAGAAAGCTGATCCTCATCGGCATCCAGAAGCGCAATAAAACGTTGTTCAACGCTTTGTGATCCTGAGGCTTTTACATAATCAGCCAAGGCCATTCCGATGGGCTTCTGTTCCCCATTCAGTCTTTCGCGCCAATGCTGAGCCCACAGGCCAGCTACCAGATAATAAGTCTTGCGTCTCCATGCCCCATCCTCATCTTTCAGATAAGGTTCCACATAAGGAAAAGCCGCCGGATAAACACCCGGTTCAAAAGAAAGACTGCGCCGCAAAACCGCACGGACCTTTGTATCTCCTTTGTTCAGACCTTCCAGGTATTCGATGAATGTGCTCATTTACTTTCCTCGGATTGATTGTTTTGAAATTCTTTCAGCTGAGTGTCCAGTTCTGCCAATTGTTTACAAACAGAACCTTCAGCCTTGACCACCGCCCGAATACTCCAGGCATCATTTGCAGCTATGCTATTTTTCTGCTGTTGCCAGGCATCGGATAAAGCCTTGCGTACAGATTGAAGCCATTGGAACTCCAGTTGATCCGTATCTTTTTCCAGAGTATAACCCTGTAAAAGTTTGTGAAACTGAGTTTCAAGCATGGACCAATAAAGGGGAGTTCCCTGCATTTGGTTTAGAAAAGCCGAAACATCACTGCCTGCCGGTTCCCGATCTCCCCTGCTTAATTGATTTCTGGCCAGAATCCGGGATGCGGAGTAAAGAGCTTTCTGGGTTTCAGTCGCCTCATCAAGATATTTTCTGATTTCCTGACGTACAGACCCATTTCCCAGTAGCGCTTCCGGCAGCACAAAATGCTGTATTCTCCAATATTCAATTTTAGCCTTATTATTTGCCTGACCCATCGCCAGAATGGATTTTGGAAAACGGGAAGCATCTCGCTTTGTCAATTCAACGGCATAATTAATAACCGCTGGACACAGTCCACCTTGATCTGGCAACAGGGAATCAAAATCTCTCCAAAGTCCTTTTTCATAAAATATACGAGGCAAAAAACCATGTTTTTCATCGATGCGATATGCCAGCATCGGATCTTTCTGCTCATTTTCTTCCAGTTTAACTCCAGATGCAAAAGCGACTTTTTGAATTCCTTTCCCCTGATCATTCAATCGAATCGTTCGCGTTCTCCATGTATACCGATCAGCCAGCCCGTGGGGCTTTCTGGAAGTCTCGTTTTTCAGTGAATTAATGCTTTCCGGAATGCGCTCCCAAATAGGCAAATCACTTTTCGCGATTTCTTGATTCTGCGGCACAAGAGCCAATAAAAAAGAATCCTCGAGGTTATGCCCAATCGGCATAATCATGATCGCAGTAGCAGAAGGCGCGGTTCCTGTATGTGAGAGCTCACTTTTTCCACAACTGACAGAAAATGTCTGTGTTGCCAGAAGGCCTTGAACCGCTTTGTCGTAAGGAAGCAAACTGGTATTCATTACATCTTCGTGGTCGAACAAGACTTTTGCATTATCTGCATTGTTTTCCGCAGCAAGCACCGTCCATGCTCTCCAGATCTTTGGTTCAAATTCGGCGACCTGCCCAAACGGATATTTCTCGTCAAAAAGCCAGAAACGATCGCGCCATTTCTCAAGATAAGCCGTAATCTTGTCTGCCGGTAAGCCCTTTTTAAAGAGAGTCTTCGCCTCTTCAATATCTGTCGGGCCTTCCAAAGCGCGATAGAGAACCGCCAACAGAAATCGATAAAGAGACGCAACTACCAATGGCGAGGGATCTTCAATCTCAGCCAGATCCTTCGCCGAAAGCAATACCTCCTTGATCCCCAGTTCCGAATAGGAACCATCCTTTCTGCGAACGGGAATCCAAGGTTCATCGATCAGATTATATCGGCTCACAAGCCCTCCTTTTTTGCATAAACCAAACCTAAAAATCCATCCAGCCGGACACTCGGATTCTCCACCCAATAGCCCGCTTCATCGAGAAGCAATGGGATGCAATTGCGCAACAGTGCTGACTTTTTCCACCCTTCCGGCACTCCGATCGTCTGCAATCGTTTGACAACGCCTTTCCGGGAAAGACTCATGGAACGCAGGAACCAGCTTTTAGCCATCTGAAAATCAGGAACAGAAAGCGGCTCAAACCGATCCTTGGGAAACAGCGGAATCGCCAAAACAGACCCTTCATCCAACCGGGTTCTGGCCACCAGAGATGAATGCAGACCGGGATCATCTTCATCGGCCTTTGCAAACACACTGGGATTGTTCCATGAAGCATCTTCCGGGAATCCTATGATCGCCTGATGCGCCATATTTTTATGGGCAAAGATTTCCCCTTCTTCTGTCATGGCCGCCTTATCAATGCGATCACGTAGAGACGGCGGCAGATCCATCGCATCCTCATAAACACAATTCACCAGTTTATCGATATCATCGGGAAGCTTTATTGGATCCCTATGTTTCAGAATAAACCATGTTCGCAATAGAATATCTTCACGATAAACGGCTCCCCACCACAACGGCTCATTAAAATCTGGAGGAGTTTCAGCATCCAGACCAGCTACCATAAGACAAGGTTCCGGAACAGGGCGATTTTCACGCAAATGCCGCCATAACCGCCCGGCCCTTTGCAGAATCAAATCCACTGGTGCGAGGTCAGATATCATAAAATCAAAATCCAGATCCAGACTCTGCTCTGCAACCTGCGTTGCAATCAGAATCTTGCGTCCCTCCCGGATACCGTCTTTTCCGAAAATCCGAAGCGCATTGTCTTCTCTGACTTGCCGCTGATCGGCAGGATAGCGCGCATGGAAAAGATAGACCTCGGTCTGATCTTCAAGTCTCTTCCCAACCACAACATCATGGGCAACAATCGGGGTCCCTGCCGGGAAAACAGCATACAAATCCTGAGCCCGTTGAACGGTATTCAACAGGGCAAGGGCAAAGCCCCCAGAAACAAGTCGCTCCTTCAAATTTTTCTGAATCATTTCAATGTCAGGTGCAACCGCTGCCAGTTTTATTTTGCGCCGCAATCTGAAATCCGCTTCAAAATGTTTCTGTTCCACAGGGCATCCCTTCTGAAATACGGAAACCCGGGGATAAGAAGCCTCTACGTCCGACAGCGTTCCCCTTACTGCCGCAGCAAGAAACCGGCGAATGGCCGGCGGCACGGTAGCCGACAGCAGAATGACCGACGAATCCAGAGCGAGCAGCCAGCGAATCAAATCAATCAGAAGCGTTCCGGTATAAGCGTCATAAGCGTGGATTTCATCAAACACGACAACACGGTTGGCCAAGCCCCATAACCGAACAAAGTAATGACGGACGGGCAGAATCGTTAAAAGGGCCTGATCCACAGTGCCGACGCCATAATCGGAAAGAAGCGCCCTTTTTTTGTGAGTGAACCATTCTCCCGCACGAATGCCACCATTGCCGTCTTCGACATGAATCCCTTGAAAACGCAAATTCTGGAAAGTATCGTTCAGCGAACTGGCCCCATGCAACAATTGCAAATCCAGTTGGCGATTTTCATCGAACTTCTGAAGGAAATCCAAAGTTCTGGAAAACATCGCATTCCCCGTAGCTTTGGTCGGCAGTGCAATATACAGCCCCCGATGCCCGAACCGCCTCTGCATTTCCAGATGGGCATAAAAGGCGGCTTCTGTTTTTCCTTCCCCCATCGGAGCCTCGATGAGCAGAATACAGGGACTCTCTACGGAAGAGACAACCTGAGCCACGGCATCCTGCAAAGGCCGGGGAGAATACTTTTTACCGAAAACATCCGAAAAAGATCGAGGCTCTCTTTGCAAAGGTTCACGGGGAAGCCACCCAATGATATTCAAAGCCCTTTCCGCAAAAGGACGACGTTTTTGTATCCACGCAGATAAATGATCGCAATTCTCCGAAGTTCCAAAAGAGAACCACTCTTCATTAGAGCCGATCCAGTCTGCAAAACTGGTCAGACCGGAAAGGAGCATGAAATCGGGCCCAGACAAAGTCTTCTTCTTCGGAATGCTCTTCGCGCGAAACAGGACACATAAATTCTCAAAAATTTCTTTCCGTGCGCTTTGCCAGTCCGTCCCGCCTAAGGATTTTTCATCGTATCTTAAACTTTCAAGATTTACGGGAGCGGCTCGCTCCCCATGATGACACCCCACGGCATCGGCCACAAGATCTGCCAGAGAGTCATTCCACCCCTTTTCAATCAGGAAATCGGAAAGAAAAATCTGGCTTGCGAAACCATGATTCATTTTCGTGTTCACATTGGGCCGGACTTTAAGCCCCATGGATTGAATTCTTTCTTTATCCCACGCTTTCAATTGAAAAGCGGGGCAGGCCTTTCCCAGATCGTGACTGGCAATGATGACAAGAAACCACGGGAGCGCCTGATCCCAAGGAAGATCCAGAATTTCTGCCATGTGTTGCCGCGTTTTTCCGGGTTCACGGGCGAGTATCGCTTCAGCCGCCACAGCAACGTCTAGCATATGCAATTGCAACGGATGCCAGAGTTCCAGAGATGCTCCGGTCTTCGCCCAAAACCTTATCTTGTTCTTGTCATCGCTCACTCTGCAGCCTTTATTTTTGTCACTCTCTGAAATATACAACTTACGATAATTCCAAACCGACTTATGTTATTGATTTCATAGAGTATCTATCTAAAAAATCACATAAGTAGTGCCTTAACTGTAGCTGAAACTGTCTATATCTTATATCTGACCCCATAAATATACTCCCCAATTGTCTCAAATCATGAGACTCATGTATATTTTTTCAAACTTTCATACAAATCTATTCTCTATTTTCCACATTTTCTCACATTCCGCCCCCAAATAGACTTCAGCTCTTTTTCTTTTCAGGCTTCGGCGCTGGCAATGCTTCTGCCGTAATGCGTACAAGTTCACTGAACCATTCTGTTTTTTTTCATTGATCCTTTATAAGAAAATAGGATTTTGCACCCGGGTAAGGCTGTACTTCCATGACTTTGCCAATAAAGTTTTCCCTACCGCTGTGGGTTTTATTTTTTTTTGTCACAGTAAATAGTATACTCCCCAGATATTTTCAGAAAACGTATGCTTTGGCATTACGAACACTTTGTACAATAGTTTCCACAATGCTTTTATCCGATGCCATTTGTTCTCACGCCTATTTTATTACAAATTCATTTTTCATGATT